>CAMLPA010000052.1 GCA_946481605.1 uncultured Flavihumibacter sp.
GCAAAAGCGGTTCTTGCCGGCGCTTCTCCACAAATCAGGAACATGGCTTCCACCGGGGGAAACCTGTTACAGCGCACACGTTGTCCATATTTCTACGATACCACGTTGCCTTGTAATAAACGCAACCCGGGAAGTGGATGCGGCGCAAAGGACGGCGATAACAGAATGAGCGCCATCATTGGCTGGAGCGAAGATTGTGTGGCCGTGCATCCTTCCGATCTTTGTGTGGCGCTTGCCGCCCTGGATGCGGTAGTATGGTACACAGGCCCGCAACAAAAAACAAAGTCCATTCCCTTCAAAGATTTTCACCGCCTGCCCGATGATACGCCGCAGAAAGACAATCATCTTCCCGAAAACGCCCTCATTACCGAAATAGAAATCCCACAGAACAGGTTCAATAAAAACTATGCGTACCTGAAAATCCGCGACCGGGATTCCTACGCGTTCGCACTCCTTTCGGTGGCCGCCGCGCTTCACCTGGAAGGGAAAACCATCAAGGCTGCAAGACTCGCATCTGGCGGTGTGGCGCATAAACCCTGGCGCTGGTATGACGCTGAAAAGTTCCTCGAAGGCAAAGCCGCAACCGTGGACAATTTCCGCAAGGCCGCTGCCATTGCAGCCGGAACGGTAAAGCCCTTGTCGCACAACGGGTTCAAAGTAGAAATGTTAAAAGGTGCCATAGAAACGGCGCTGCAAAATTGTTTAAAAGCCTAATCTTACCATCATGGGATTCTTCGACAACATAAATACACCTGTAACGCCGCCGGATGGCAGGGTGGAAGGCGTGGCGAAAGTGACTGGGAAAGGAAAATATGCCGCTGAATATACCGTTGAAAATGTGTGCTACGCGGTATTGGTAGGCAGTACCGTTCCGGCCGGAACCATTAAGAGCATTGATGTAACGAACGCGAAGCAGGTACAGGGCGTGCTGGACATCATCACACACCAGCATAAACCCCTGGTACCGGGACTTTCAGACGAGAACAAAATCAGGGAAGCCCGTTTCGGACTACCGGTTTTCCATACCGATAAAATTTATTTCAAGGGCCAACCGGTTGCCATGGTGATCGCTGAAACACTGGAAGAGGCCACTTATGCGGCTTCGCTGGTTTCCGCGCAATACGAAACCGCCGCTTTTAATGTTGATTTCGATACAACACATCCCAAAGTGCCCCTCGCTCCTGCCGGAAAGGATCGCGGTAATATAGATGCCTTGAAAGACGCGCCATTCACCGTGGAAGCGATGTATAACATAGCCCATGAAGTGCACAACCCCATGGAGATGCACGCTACTATTGCCCATTGGGTTTCCGATAACAAATTGAAACTGTACGATAAAAACCAGGGGGTGAACAATGTGCAACGCACCTTCTCCAGGTTATGGAATATTCCTTCGGAGAACATCGAGGTGTTCAGTGAATTTGTGGGTGGGGGCTTTGGCTCCGGCTTACGGGTATGGCCACACGCACTGGCCGCCATCATGGCCGCTAAACAAGTGAACCGTCCGGTGAAGTTGATGCTCACCAGGCCGCAGATGTTCATGGCCGTGGGCTACAGACCCGCCTCGTGGCAGTGGATAAAAATCGGCGCTGCTGCTGACGGAACATTTACAGGCGTGCACCACCAGGCCAAACACAGTACTTCCGTGTATGAAAATTTTGGCGACGGTATCACTCGTGTTACCCGGTTGATTTACAAATTCCCCAACCTCAAAACGGAAGCGTCCATTGTGCCGCTGAACATGGGTACACCCACCTGGATGCGTGGTCCCGGAGATTGTACTGGCGATTTCGCGGTGGAAAGCGCCATCGATGAACTGAGTTACAAATTGAAAATGGATCCGGTGGCGCTGCGGTTAAAGAACCTGGCCATCGAAAAAGATCCTGAAAGCGGTAAGCCCTGGTCCACTAATTTCCTCAACGAATGTGTGGAAAGAGGGGCCGCGAAAATTCAGTGGAAAAACCGGAAACCTGTTCCCGGTCAGCAATCTGAAGGAGATTGGAAGATTGGTTATGGTATGGCGGTGGGCATGTGGAATGCGGGTCGTGGGAATGCAGGCGCAGGCATTGTGATAGAAAAGAATGGCACCATTACCGTGCAAACAGCCATGACTGATATTGGTACGGGTACCGGTACCGCCATGCAGAACATCGCGCATGAAAGCACCGGCATCTCTAAAAACAAGATCAAAATAGAACTGGGAAGTTCCAACTTACCCGCAGCGCCCAGTCAGGGCGGGAGTACCGGACTGTCTTCCATTAGTGGCGCGGTGGTGGCTACCTGCAACGCACTCAAAAGCAAATTGGCTTCCTATGCGGCTTTGCAGAACGATGCCTATAAAGATGTAAAGCCTGAAGATGTGTTGCTTTCGGATACCGGTATTTCTTTAAAAACGCCAGGCAACCAGGCGGTTTCTTACGCGGATTTATGGGAAAAGAACAATCTCTCGGTAATTGAAGTGGAAGCGAGTTCCGGCCCTGGCGCGGAGCGGCAGCAGTATGCTTTTTGTTCTTCCGCAGCACATTTCTGCAAAGTGCGTGTACATACGAAAACCGGGAAAGTAAAAATAGAAAGAATGGTCTGCGTGGCCGATGGTGGCAAGATTGTGAGTGAAAAGGCGGCTGCCAACCAAATGTCGGGCGCCGCCGTAGGCGGTATTGGTATGGCACTGATGGAAGAACAGGCCATTGATATAAAAACCGGTAGTTTGGTGGGCAACGATCTTGCGGGGTACCATTTTGCGGTAAACGCCGATGCGCCCGTTATTGAAGTGGAATTTATTGGGAAGCCCGATCCGAACATCAATCCTTCCGGTTCAAAGGGGCTTGGTGAGGTGGGAATTATCGGGTGTGCGGCAGCGATAGCCAATGCTATTTACAATGCTACGGGGATAAGGCTGCGGGATTTGCCGATGACGCCGGATAAGGTGTTGCTTGCAAAGGGTTAGGGGGTGATTTTTTCTCGCAAAGTCGCAGAGGCGCAAGGAAAAATCTTTTAATATGGGTTTTTCTTTTATGCAACGATGCGCGGTTTCCTGCTTCTTTTCTCATAGTCTGGCGGGGCATAACGTTAAGTACCTGAATGAATATTTTCCTAATAACATATAATAAGGGTGTGCCTTTGGAGGGCGCACCCTTATTGTTCGTTTTGCATTTAAAAATGTAAATCCCCAAAAGCAAGTCAGCCATCAATCAAGGCTTTGCGCCTCTGCGACTTTGCGAGAAAATATTTTCTTCAACCCTATTTCTTATTCTTCCGCGTCAGCAAAATTTCCATCGTTTTATACTGCTCTCCCGTTTTGGAATCCGGCCCGAACATCTCCATTTTAGCCGTATTGGCATCCACGAAAGTGAAAATCTCCTTCATCTCGCATTCCATTCCGTTGGAAGGACTCACCATTGTACCATAATATGTGATGGCTTTGGTGGTAGAATCCCAGGTGCCTTCCATTTTCATCATGCCGGTGCCCATATTGTCGAACCAGGTACTGAAGAATTTTTTGAGGTGGTTGTCGTAGCCGCCGATGGACATGCCTTCAAACGGCATCCCCATGAAATCTCCTTTGTAAGTACCCATCTGGTAGCGTCCGCCGAGGATCATTTTGTTGGTCATGGTGGAGGTGCTGGTGGCGGGAGGCGCGTCTTTGCTCATCCACATGGTGTTCTGGCCAATCCATTCGCCATCGTCTTTGGCGAGCATGGCGTGTGCGGAACCGGGCGTGGAGTATTCCATCCAGGCTTTCATTTCTGTAGCGGAGTCAACGGCTACCCAGGCTTTTTTTTCTGTGGAAGCAGTGGTAGAATCCGAAGTGGTGGTCTCTTTAGGTGTGTTTTCGGTGTTGTTACAGGATGCCAGCAATACTGCGGCGGAACAAATGTAGAAACTGATCTTTTTCATGTTGGAGCATTTTGTATAAAAATAAATAAAAACGAATGCCCTGTGGATACCACGTTTGTGGTAGGCGGAAGGCCGAAGCTGTTCCTGTTTCAGACCAATCTTTCCAATACGCCCTTTCTTTTCACGATGTTTTTATAATCCCACTGGATGGTCCTCGCTTTTCCGAGCCAGCGTTTCAGCGACTTCTTATCTATCTGTGTTACATCAGTATAACGCGCCTCGGCGGCTTTAAAACTACCTTCCGGCAGCAAACCGGGTTCTTCAAAGGATTGTCCGCTCCAGAACAGGAGCCGGATGTCGTTTTTAAGTTTGCTGTAACCCACCACGGGATTGCCGTTCAGGAACCAGACCGGGTGACGGTGCCATATTTTACTTTCCGCTTCCGGGAGCTCCTGGTCTATTGCCGTTGCCAGGGCTGTACAAATCTGTTCATCTTCCGGAAGCTGGGCGGCGTTATAAGTGGTGATATCCTGGTGCATCGGGGAAATATTGTGCTTTAAAGTTAGGGTTTATTTCAGGCTGAAAACAGCATACGTGAAGCGGAATTTCAGTCTTCGATCGGGAAATTCCGCTTTTCGTAACCATTCTACCCGATTATCAGGCTAATTTTGCGGCTCATTCTATAACAAATTAACAAACTGCCTTGCGAAAGATTTTCAACCAATCGTCGTCTGGTAGTACAATCAGCATAAAATGAAATACGCGATCCTGGGATTGATGCTCGCTGTAAGCGGCGGCATCAGGGCACAACAGAATGTTTTTCTGGACCAGTCTTACTGGCAATCAGCGCCTACTATCGAAAAAATTAAGGCCGATATCGGAAAAGGGAACAGCCCTTCGGCGTACAATGCGGGTAATTTTGATCCCGTGGTGATGGCGATTAACGGCGGGGCTTCGAACGAAACTGTGAAGTTCCTCCTCTCCCAGGAAGGAAATGATGTGAACAAGCTCACGCACGATGGACGTACCTATATTTTCTGGGCCGCTTCCAAAGGAAACACCGAACTGATGGAATACCTGGTGTCTAAAGGGGCGAAACTGAAAATGGAAGACAACCACGGGTTCACGCCGCTTAATTTCGCCGCGAATGGCGGACAGAAGAATACGCAAGTGTATGATATCTGCCTGAAAGCCGGTGCCGATCTGCAAAGGGACCTTACGCACGACGGAGCCAATGCGCTCCTGCTGGCCATCCCCGCCGATGCGGATGGTAAACTCACCGAATACTTCGTTTCCAAAGGACTCAGTCTGAAAAGTACCGATGCCAATGGCAGTACCGCCTTCGATTATACGGCGCGTACCGGAAACATCGAAGGGATGAAAGCGCTTCGCGCGAAAGGCGTGCCCTTCACCAACAACGCCATGTTGCTGGCCGCGCAGGGTGGCCGCCGTGGTGGAAACAAACTTGAAGTGTTTCAGTACCTCGAATCGATTGGTATTCCCGCAACAGTAGTGGGGAAGAATGGAGACAATGTGCTGCATTCCCTCGTGCGTCGCCCCGGGCAGGAAGAAACGATAAAATATTTCCTTTCCAAAGGTGTGAAAGTGGACCAGGCCAATAAAGAAGGCAATACAGTTTTTATGAATGCCGCTGCCTCCAACCGTGACCTCGCCACATTGGAGTTGCTCCGTGCGCAGGTAAAGGACATCAATAAAGCCAATGCCGAAGGCGCCACTGCGCTTACCATGGCGGTACGCGGTAATTCGCCCGAAGTGGTACAGTACCTTATTGAAAAAGGCGCCAATGTAAATGTGGTGAACAAAAAAGGCGAAAACCTTACCGCGTTTCTCTTCGATGCATACAATCCCCGTAACGCGAAAGATTTTGAAGGAAAGCTGGAAGTGTTGAAAAAGGCCGGACTCAACATTGCCAAACCGCTCGAAAACGGCAACACGCTTTACCACCTGGCCACGGCAAAAAACGATGTGGCGCTGCTGAAAATGGTAGCCGCTTATAACGTGGATGTAAATGCGAAGAACAAAGAAGGCTATACTGCTTTGCATAAAGCGGCCATGATTGCTAAAGATGACGCCGTACTGAAATACCTGCTTTCCATCGGCGCTAAAAAAGAAGTGAAAACAGGTTTCGATGAAACCGCGTTTGATCTTGCCGGAGAAAACGAGAACTTTGCACGTCAGAACGTATCTATTGATTTTCTAAAATAACAATATGGCTCAGTTGAAAAAGGCGCTGATAGCGGCATTGGTAATTTGTATCCTTAGTCCGGCAATATCTTTTGGTCAGAACCTGAAGTACAAGTGCATGGTGCAGATGACGAATTATATGGGTGAAGGCGCCTATATCGTGGTATCGCTCATCAATCCAAAAGGAGGGTACGAAAAAACATTATATGTGATGGGGTCTGATAAGAAATGGTACCCGGATATCAAAGAATGGCACAAGGCGATGGGCAAGAAACCCGAAAACCTGAGTGCTGTTACAGGCGCTTCCGTTGCGGGTGGTGATAGAAGTGTGGTGAACCTTGAACTGGAGAAAAGCAAACTTAATACGGGGTATAAACTCCGTTTTGAAACTTCAGTAGAAGATAAACAATACCACCTGAAAGACGTAGAGATTCCCCTTACTACCGAAGGGCTGGCCGCTAAAACAGAAGGTACGGGCTATATCCGGTACGTTCGTTTCAGCGCACTTTAACCGAACGATCTTTTATAATGATCATATCTGTATGGAGATACAGCCACCTCGCACTGGCCGTATCTTCTTTTTTATTGCTCCTCCTCGCCTCCGTTACAGGAATTGTACTGGCTTTCGATCCTTTGACCGATAAAGCCAATGCTTACCGTGTGCAGGATCCTGCTGCCATTCGATTATCCGAAGCCGTTCCCATGCTGAAAGAAAAGTATGGAGATGTGCAGGAACTCCGCATGGAGAAAGGAGCGCTTGTGCTGTATTGGACCGATGAAGACGGAAATGGGAAAAAATCGTATGTTGATTCCCGTAATGGAAAAGAACTTGGAAATGTTGAAGAACAATCTTCTTTTTTTCAATGGGTAACGGCTTTGCACCGGTCACTTTTTCTGCACGAGACCGGGCGGTTACTGATGGGCGTTACCTGCTTTCTGCTGGTGCTTATTGTATTATCAGGTATAATTCTGGTCGTTCAGCGGCAGAAAGGGATTCATCGTTTTTTTGCGAGGGTGGGGCACGAATCCGCGGCACAATACTTTCACGTGGTATTTGGCCGCATAGCGCTTTTCCCGATACTGCTCATCGCTTTTACCGGCGCGTATCTTTCAGCAACCGGATTTGGTTGGATCAGGGCGGAAACACCTTCGGTGGAAGTGGATTTCGATGCCATCAAAACTGAACCCGTATTGGATTGGAATAGTTTCACCATTTTTAAAAACCATTCACTCGCCGAACTGCAAACCCTGGAGTTCCCGTTCTCGGAGGATGTGGAAGATTATTTCACGGTAAAGTTCCACGACAGCACCATCGCCATCAACCAGGTGACCGGAGCCCCACTCGCGAAGGCGGCACACAGTTCCGCGGCCCGGCTCAACGCCTGGAGCCTCGATTGGCATACTGGTCGGTCAGGCGCTGTATGGGCCATCATCCTGGCTATCTCCTGCGGGTATATCTTATTCTTTATCGGATCCGGGTTCCTCATTACCTTCCGGAGAAGAGCCAATAAGCAAAAGAATAAATTCAGGGCTAACGAATGTACCACCGTTATACTGGTGGGCTCAGAAAATGGCAGCACTTTGCGTTGCGCCGTTTCGGTTTCCAAACAATTGTCAGCGAATGGGGAGAAAGTTTGGCTCACAGATATGAACAACTACAAGGTGTTCCCGGCCATGCAGCAACTGATCGTTTTCACCAGCACACATGGCCTGGGTGATCCACCTTCTAATGCGGGAAAGTTCCTTTCACGGCTTCAAAAAATACCACAAGCTCAACATGTAAATTTTGCTGTACTGGCATTTGGTTCGCGCAGTTATGATGATTTCTGCCGCTTTGGCCTTGATGTGGATGCCGCGTTAAGAAAACAGGAATGGGCGCAACCCATAATGGACGTTCATACCGTAAATGACCGTTCCCCCGAAGACTATGCCACCTGGTGCAAACTGTATGCGGCGGTTTCCGGGCAATCCGTGGAACCGGATGCGAAACTGTTTCCGGCGCACCACCTTCACCTGCCTTCATTTACCGTGGTGCAAAAAAGTGATGCTACGGAACCCGACTATGCTTTCGAAATTACATTACTGCCCAAAAAGAAAATGAAGGTCCGCTCCGGTGACCTGCTGGCCATCTATCCCGCCAATGACCACCGGGAAAGATTGTATTCGATTGGTATGTTGGGAGAGGCAATTCACCTCAGTCTCAAACTTCATCCGGAAGGACTGGGTTCAACGTTCCTCGACCAACTCCAGGTAGATGATACATTGAAGGCGCGTATCGTGGAGAACCGGCATTTCCATTTTCCCGGAGGTAAAAATCCCGTGATCATGATCTCGAACGGAACGGGTATTGCTCCTTTCCTCGGCATGATCGGCGAAAATAAGAAGGGAAGAATACTCCATCTCTATACCGGATTCAGGTACAAATATTCGCTTGACCGTTACCGTGAATTATTAGCGGGTTACGAAGCGGACGGCCGTTTGTCAGAGCTACACGAAGCATACTCCAGAGAAGCTTCGCGCATGTATGTAACCGATATACTCGCGCGCGATACGGAGGAAATCGCGGAACTGCTTCGTGCAGGGGCGGTGGTGATGCTATGTGGTTCTCTTGCCATGCAGAAAGATGTATGCGCACTCCTCAGCAATATATGCCGTGAAAAAGAGTTGGGCGACATCTTACTGGAGAAAGGAAGGCTGCTCACCGATTGCTATTGAGCCAGCGTTAATCGTTGTTTTTTACGCGGTATGTTTCCAGCGGAATACTTGCTGAGTGAACGAATTTTCCTTTATCGGTGGCCATGATATAGGTATAGCCCGGAATTTTTTTCAGTAGTTTTTTGCCTTTCTTTTCTCCTAATACCATGATGGAAGTGCTGAATCCATTTGCCAGTTCCGCACTTGGGCCGAATACGGTTACGCTTGATAAACCTGTGGCCGGATAACCAGTTGCCGGGTTGATGATGTGCGAATACCTTTTCCCATTGATCTCCGCGTACTTTTCATAACTGCCGGAAGTAACCGCGGCTCCGGATTTTTCGAGTGGAATGATCGCGTACAGGTCACCACGGTTGAACGGATGCGCGAGCCCGATCATCCAGGGGCTGCCATCAGGTTTCCTGCCCCAGGTATTCATGTCGCCCGATCCGTTCACGATGCCTGCTTTCACCCCGCGCGCCAGCATCATTTCACGGCACCTGTCTGCCGCGTAACCTTCTCCCAGCGCGCCAAAGCCGATCTTCATGCCTTTTAACTTCAGGAAGACGGTGGAATGTACCGTATCTATTTCAATGTTCTTGTAACCCACTTTCGCCTTCGCTTTTTTCACCGCTGCGCGGGAAGGCATTTCCATTTCGGAACCATCGAATTTCCAGATTTTTTCCATGGCCGCGAAACTGATGTCGAAGGCGCCGTTCGTTAATTTAGACAGCTCCAATGCGCGTTGCGTGAGGGCGATTACTTCTTTGTCTACTTTCACCGGTGCGATGCCCGCCTGCTGGTTTACCCGTGAAACCTGTGTGGTATCTATCCAATCCGAAATCAGGTATTCTATTCTTTTTATTTCCGCAATCGCGTCATCAATCTGTTTTTCAGCTTTCAATGAATCTTCTGCAACAATCGTAATGTCGAACCTTGCGCCCATCAGCTTTACGGTGCGGCTGCGTTGGATTTGCGCTTCGGAAATATGGCAGAGGCAAACACCCAGGATCAAAAAGAAATATCTCATGGTGCGAAGTTGGGAAGAAAAAACGATCAGTACATGTTTTTAATGAGCCTGCCCAGTTTTTTCAGGGCCTGCTCTGTTTTTGGGTTCCAGTGCACACCGTAACTGAGGCGCATGCAGTTGTTGAACTGGTTGTGTAAAGTGAACATGCGTCCGGGCGCTATGCTGATGTTCTGCTTTAGCGCGGCATGATATACATCTACCGTATCAATTTTATGGTCGAGTTCCAGCCAGAGGATGAAGCCGCCGTTGGGGCGACTCACTTTTGTAGTATCCGGAAAAGAATTTTCGATGGTGCTGATGAACCGCAGACTGTTATGATGCAGTGTACGCCGCAGGTTCCGAAGGTGGTGTTCGTAGCGGCCTTTCTCCAAAAAGTTCGCCACCACTTCCTGGGTAATGGTGGTGGAAGAGATGGAGTGCGTCATTTTCAGGTGGATGATTTTCTCTTTGAATTTTCCCGGCGCCACCCAGCCCACACGGTAACCCGGCGCCAATGTTTTGGAAACGGAACCGCACCACAAAACAAGTCCGGCCTCATCGAATGCCTTGCACGGTTTCGGACGGGATGCGCCGAAATATACTTCTCCGTAAAGATCATCTTCGATCAACGGAATGCCTTTCTCGGCGAGCATGCGCACCACGGCTCTTTTGTTTTCCTCCGGCATACAGGACCCCAAGGGATTGTTGAAATTGGTGATGAGCAGGCATACATTTATTTGGGGCAACACTTTTTTCAAGGCGTCAGGATCAACCCCCGTGAGCGGATGCGTAGGCAATTCCAGTACATTCAGCCCCAGACTTTTCGCCAGTTGAAGAATACCGAAATACACCGGGCTTTCCACGGCAATGGTATCGCCGGGTTTGGTGGTGGCCATCATACAATAGGAGAGCGCGTTCATAGTGCCCGCGGTAGTGACCACTTCTTCATCGGTCAGACTTCCACCCCAGGTGAAGGACCAGCGAGCGATGTCGCGGCGCAGTTTCAGGTTACCCTGGATGTCTTCGTACCCGGTTCCGCCTCCGGGCAAACTGCGCAGCGCCTCTACAAAACCTTTGTTCAGTTTCGCCACGGGCAGCAGTTGTTCATCGGGCACACCAAGCGATAAACGTACAATAGACGGATCGTTCAACGAATGGTACACTTTCCCGATCAGGGCTTCCGTATCAGAGAAGTTCACGGTAGCCGAAGGTGTACTCATCCCCGGAATAGACAGTTTCTTCTTCAGCGCCGCGCTCACGAAAAAACCGGATTGTGGCCTCGATTCAATCATGCCCTTTCTTTCCAGCTCCAGGTATGCTTGCGTTGCCGTGTTCATGCTTACGCCCTGTTCACTGCATACTGTTCGGAGGGATGGAAGTTTGTCGCCGGGTTTTAACACTTCGTTCCGGATCTGCTTTTCGAGGGCGGTGGCGATGCCTTCGTATAAAAGTTCTTTTTTCATATTTAAAACTGTACCCGTTAAAAGTATGAAAATTGTATCTGTTATCGTCTTAGTTTTTTAAGGAATTTTGAGCCGGAATTATACGATAGCTGCCTGGAAAGACTTAGTAAATCAAGCATTATGAACAAAGCATTAACGCGTGCATACCTTGCGCTGGCATTGGTATGCGTAGTTTGGGGCACTACTTATTTTTTCCTCCGGATCGGCGTGGAAACCATTCCTCCGTTTCTGTTTTCCGGCGTACGGCAGATGATTGCGGGCGGGCTGCTTATCGCGTTGCTGGCGCTCAGTGGTAATTTAAAAGGATTCAACTGGAAAGTGCTGCTGCACCAATCCATTCCGGGCATCCTGATGATCTCATTGGGCAACGGGGTCGTGGGGTGGAGCGAACAGTTCATCCCCAGCGGACTCGCGGCGCTCATCGTTTCTATTATGCCCGTGTACATTGTATTCATCGCATTTGTTTCAGGAGCCGATCGACGCGCATTGAACGGCAGTATCCTGTTGGGTTTACTCCTCGGTTCTTTGGGCATCGTCCTCATGTTCAGCGATAACCTTTCCGATCTAGCCAACCCCAGTTATTTCTCCGGTATGGTGATGGCTTTCATCGCCGCGCTGGCCTGGGCATCGGGTAGTGTGTTCTCCAAATACAGGCCTTCCGGCGCAGGCGCTATGGTGAATGCAGCCGCGCAAATGATTTCCGGCGGCTTCTTCCTGCTGCTGATGAGCGTTTTCCTGGACGACTACTCCAGGTTGGAACATGTTTCCTCAGAAAGCATCTGGTCGTTGATTTACCTGATTGTTGCGGGCTCCTTGTTAACCTATCCCTGCTTTATTTATGCACTTGAAAAATTGCCGGTAGGACTTTCTTCCATCTACGCCTATATCAATCCGTTTATCGCTTTGTTACTGGGCTTCTTTTTCCTGGAAGAGAAACTTACCTGGATCACATCGCTTGCCCTGCTGGCCGCGGTGGGCGGGGTGTTCTTCATCAACAGGGGATACCGCGTTCCACGCATTGAAAAGAATAAAATAGCCGTTAGTAAAATCTGATGATATGCAAACTGATCTTACCATAAAAGAAACAATAACAGCCGAATTGGTGCTGGAAGATTTTCAACCTGAATACGCCATTCATTTTGAACGCCTGAACAAGGCATGGCTGAACAAATATTTTGTAGTGGAACCCAT
>CAMLPA010000053.1 GCA_946481605.1 uncultured Flavihumibacter sp.
TTCCACCGCAACCAACGCAGCAAAGGCACTTTCAGCAACGAACTGGAACAGATACCGGGCATAGGTAAACAAACGGCTGAAAACCTTTTAAAGCATTTCCGCTCGGTAAAAAATGTAAAGAACGCTTCGGAAGAAGACCTCGGAAAGGTAGTGGGCATTGCGCGGGCTAAGCTCATCCGCACACATTTCTCCGCTGAAAACACGGAAGAGTAGAAAAGAAAATCACCTGGAAATAGCAAGTATAAAACGGCTGTAATGCAAGTGCAGTGCGGCACGATCCGTTATGTCGTAAAATAATGGGCATAAAAAAAGGGGCCAGGATAGACATCCAGCCCCGTTTTTAAAATCCAATATCCTATGAAAAACCGTTGTAAAAATAGTAAAAGAATCACAACTTCCAATACCCGCATGTGGGTATTTTGATATTTTTTTTATTAAGGTTTTTGCTCATAGATGCAGCGTTTGAAATAATCGGCTACACAGCCCGGAAAATAAGGACGTGCTACTGAATGTTCGCAGGGAATGGCCATTACTGTAACCCATCTACCAGGAGCAGAAACAAACAATTTTGTTTGCGGGGCTGGTTACCAAAATAAACTGCTCTGGAACGTGACCAGCATTTACTTCCTGCCACAGGGCCGGAGCGGCAAAACCTGCGTACAGGCAATAAAAAAGCGGCGCCATCTTTTGGATAGCGCCGCTTCTATAATGAAGGAACCAGTGTTGTAATTAATAAGACCAGAGATCCTGCTCGTAGTTGAAGATGCGTTCTTTTACGGCATCCCCTTCCAGCAAACGGAGGATGGGATCTTTTACGTAGTCTGCAATGTAACGATCATACGGGTTATCCATAGTCGTTTTGATGATCCTTGCGCTGAACATCCTGCTTTCGAACAATTCCTCCCAGCTCATCCGGGCGCCGATGTTCTTGCCGTTGAACACTTCATAACGTGCCAGCATGGGGCGCAGATCGGGATAATATACCCAGAAAATCGGGGTAACATCACGGAACGAGCCATCTGAGTTATAGATGTTTTTCAGCGGAGCGATGCCCAGTATTCTTGTATAAAGGCGGGAAGACTCCTTATCGAATACCACATCTTCTTTGATCCAGTATTTCTCGATGGCTTCGGGGTTGAATTCATCGATGATGATGGAATCTTTGAAGATATCTTTAGACCCGTCGGGATCGGCGTTCCAGTCGCGCACCTGAACAGTCTTGGGTTCACCCACCAAAGTTTTGGTGATCTCCCCCATGGTGATGGGCGTGGTGAAACGGTCGTCGATGGGGCTGAAAGCGGTGATGCTGTCGTTCGGATTCTTCAACGCGTTCAGGAGGATACTGATAAAGCGTTGGTTGCCATTGTCTTCGTTAGCTTTGTTCACGAAGGGCATGTTGATTTTTTCCCGAACATCGAGTTCCCTCCACACCCTTTGGCGGTACACGGCGTCATCTTCGCGGATGTGCTCGTAGGCCAGTGGTGTTCTTTCCTTTACCAGGTTCCTTTCGATGGCGTTGTCGTTCCGCAGTGATTTGCGGATCGTATCCAGCTTCAGTTCCGGGGGAGGCGGTGGCAACTTTTTCACTGTATCCGCGGGTGGCGGTGTATTCTGCACGGCATTGTTGTTGGCGGCAGCATTGTTGGTTGTGTTGGTCCTGGTGGTTCTGCGGCGCGTTTGCGCATCGGCAGTTTCAGCTACACCGGCTACCAGCGTAAGCAACAACAGTGATTTGATGATTCGGTTCTTCATTATAAAAACGAGTTATTTCAAATTAAAGAAAATACCGGGAATAGCACGGATTTTTCCGTCGGGGCCCTGTACTCTGATCTCATCGAAGAAGATAGAGGTACCTGGCGTTGCGCGGCTGATCAGCCCTGCAGCGTTTCCGCTCCAGCGGGGACCGTCGTTGGCAAACTGCTGGTAAGAAGCAATCTCTCCGCCTTTCGCACCCAGCACATAGCTGATTACTTTAAAAGGCGCATCGAAATCAGAATCTTTCAACTTAGCGATCAGACCACCCTGCGCTTTGAAGTTCGCAGAGGCCATAGCGCCACCACCAGAACCGCCTACCATTACAACGGGATCGGGCAGCACTTTACACCTCATAGAGAAGGGCGTGGATTTGCCATCAGCGGTTACAATAATTTCAGCAGGACCGGTTTTGTTGGGGATCGCGATATAACGGTCACCACCAACCTTTCTCAGTTCACCACCGGTGAAACGTACACTTACTTTTTCTGAACCAACGCTACCACCGGAGATGGTGAGCGGGTTTTCAACACCCTGGTACAGCACGTTCATTTTCTCGAGGAAGATGGAGGCGCCGGAGGGAGAGCCGACAGTGTACTCAATTACTTTATCAATCGTGGCTTGTGTGCCATCAGGCTTGGTATAAGTGATTTTTACCGGCACTTTGTGAGAGCCAACACCATCCACTCTTGATTTCCATACTGCAGCACCATCAGCATTGAGCGGCTGGGCTGAACCATTAATGGTAATGGAAGGCTTCGATTTACTGCTGAATGCACCAACACCTGCAGTAATTTCCAGTTCCTGACCAGGCATCAGGTAAGTAGAGTTTGTTCCGGCAAAAGCCTGGAAGGCATCATATACTACTTGTACCTGTCCGATCTGTGAGTGGAAATAATCCACCAACTGTGCTTCTGAGCTTTTCACATCGTTCTGGAACTTGCTCAGGATAGTAATCGCCGCAATGGACGGGGTCATTCTGAAATAAGCGGATGACCAATCTTTGTTTGCGGAAGATCCTGTTTCAGACTTAGGCGGATTCAGGTCGAGCGGCAATGATTTTGCGAACTCGGCCTTTTTTCCCGGATCCTGCACCAACTCAAGCATCTTCTTCTTGTATGCTTCCAGTTTGGCGAGCAGTTCCTTGCCTTTTCCACCTTCCACCATTACACGGGTGGGGGCGTCCAGGTTATCTTCTTTGAAAGATTCAACGCCTTCGTGCACTTCGAGGCCAGATTCTTTTTTGAGGTTCTGTTTCAGGTCCTCAATGTAAGAATAGAGCGCTTCTGATTCTTTCTTCGCATTGTCTGCGAAAGGCTTCCATCTTTCTGCGCGCTCCCTTGTTTCGCTGTCTTTCAGCTTCGCTTCAAAGGAGCCGTAAGTCATGTTGTTTTTGTCGGTAATGATGCGGTTGGCTTCTCCGATACTGGCGTTTACAGTCCGGAAAGCGATGATCACCTCAGCGGATACATTCAGTGCCAGCAGGGCTGTAAGCACCAAATACATCATGTTGATCATCTTCTGCCTGGGCTCTTTAGGTAGGGCCATATCTTAAACTATTTAAAGTAATTATTGTACGGTTGGTTTTTCAGGATCGGGATTCTAAAGCAAACATCTAATACTGAGAGAAAATGGCGCTTATAGCACACCCTTTGAATCATTAAGAACGGCCCTGCATGGCGTTCAGCATATTGCCATATACCTGGTTCAGGTTGCTCAGGTTTTTGGCCAGTACGCCGATCTGCTCCTGTGTTTTCTTGGCATCTTCCACGCTACCCTGCAATGCCTGGGAAGCGCTGGAAAGGTTACCATAGAATTTGTTCATCGCCTTCAGGTGGTTATTGGTATCCTGCAGTTCCAGTTCGTAAATAGTGTTCAGTGAGCCGAGGTTCTTTGTCATCAGTTGAACCTGCTCGTGGAATTGTTTTGTACCATCAGCGGCCTGGTTGAAAGCACCGAGTGAACTTGCGGCGCCCAGGTAAGCTTCTTTAACGGTACCCAGTGCAGCGGCGGCTTCTTTTGTTTTAGCGGTGTAATCGCTTGTAGCGGCCACAACATTGGTCATGTCTTTCATCTGGGTAACGGTAGTGCCCAGGCTTTTAAAGCTTTCGCTGAGTTTCTGCAGATTGGCGGGAGTGATGTCCGCGTCCTGCATCATGTTGTCCAGTTTCGCGAGTGCGGGGTTGGAAGAGCCCTGAGAAATTTTCGGCAGTGCAGCGATAAGGGGTTCCATATCGTTACCTGGAGGTGGGAGCAAAGCGTAAACGATGAAGATACCTGCTTCGGTAAGCAGACCTACGGTGAGCATGATGTCGGCAAAAGGCTTGTGAAGGATTTTTGCCCAGGCTCCGAAGATTACTACTGCGGCGCCCACACACACGATAACGTTTACGATTCTGTCAACTGATTTAGATTGTCCGGCCATGATTAGATGTTTTGATTTTTGACAAAGGGGTATTGATTTAAAATTCAGACGAAATTTAAACGGTTAGAATGGTTAAAAATTGTTCCGGGGGTTCGGGATTTTTACTTAGCGCTGCTGAACAGGAGGCAGGTCGATCACACAACGGAAACCGATGTATGATTTCGTTGTATCCTGGTACTCGTAAGAGCGGGTTCCTGTTTGCAGGAAGAAGCCTACATCTTTCCAGCTACCGCCGCGCAATACTTTACGTTTCATGCGGGGAGGATCAGTATCCTTCGCATTCCACCTGATATCGGGGTTCATATCGTGCTGGAAATTGTAGCCACCTTCATAGTACAGGGAAGAGGTCCACTCCGCCACATTGCCGGCCATGTTGTACAGACCGAAATCGTTGGGCCAGTAGGCATCCGCACGTACCGTATAGAATCCGCCATCTTCAGGATAGTTACCGCGGCCGGGTTTAAAGTTGGCCAGCAGGCATCCTTTCTTGTTTCTCAGGTAATAGTTACCCCAGGGGAACATGGATTGTGAACGACCACCGCGGGCAGCGTATTCCCACTCGGCTTCTGTTGGCAAACGGAAATCAGATTCGGTGATTCTTTTCTTGCTTTCGAGGAAGCTGTTGAGGAACTTCGTTCTCCATTCACAGAAAGCCACCGCCTGTTTCCAGTTGATGCCCACTACAGGATAGTTTCCGTAAGCGGGGTGACTGAAATAACGTTTGGTCATGGGCTCGTTGTAGGAATAAGAGAAGTCTCTGATCCAGCAAAGTGTATCGGGGTAAATTCTTGTATCTGTTTTAATGATGAAGGCAGAAACCGGGCGACTGGCGTTCTCTCTTTTCGCCGCTTCCTTCAGGTCGAAAGTTTCGGAGTGGTAGATCATTTTAGCGGGATCCAGCACTTTCTTTCCGAAAATCCTGTTTTCCGGTGTCACCATGATCGCTTCCAGCTTTTCCATGGTAGCCTTATCACCATACTTGATGGTTTTCGCTTTGGTCCAGTCAACAAACTCTTCGCCATCCACCTGCTTCACGAAACCGAGTTGTTTCGCGGAGATAGAATCGCGGACATAGTTCACAAACTGACGGTATTCGTTGTTGGTGATTTCTGTGGCATCCATCCAGAAGCCGTTGATAGACACCTGTTTGTTGCGTGCAGTGAAGGCATAGTTCATATCCTCATCGCTGGGGCCCATGTGAAAGGTCCCTGGCGGAATATATACCATACCCGGCGGCTTAGGTAATACATATTTACTACCAGGAGCAACGCCGTGCAACTGGCCATCGTTGGGGAGTCCGGAGGACTTGCCCAGCTTTCCGCAGCTTGCAGCCAGCAGTGCTAGTGTGGCTACGGCCATAAGATTGGCTAGGTTTTTCATTTTCATGTACTTAAAGGGTATTGGGCAAATATAATGTTTCTCAAACATCAGCTTTACAAGATTAGCGTTTAAAATTTAATTTTTCCAATCAGGTTCAACGCAATTGTATTAACGATAGGCAAGAATGTATTATTGTTTAGGATTAACATAATTTTACATTATTGATTCACAAGCAATTGCATTAATTCCTCCACCGTAAAAACCGGCTGTTTACAGGCGTATTGTTCACATAGGAAAATACGTGAAGCAGCTTCTGCCGGTTTGCCCGCCATTAAGGGATAATAATCGTCTCCTTCAGCCGAAGCCTGCAACACTTTTCCGGGAATGTATTTCAATAATAGTTCCCTTAAATGACTTTCCCAGTCTGCACCCAGTATAACGATCTCTTTTAATCCATTCAGTTGTACCATCAGGCAATCCGCCCATTCCCCGAACGAAGTTGGATACCGTGAAGCCGTTTGTCCGAAACCTTCCAGCATTTTTGAGGCACGCATGCCCCAGTCCGGTTTACCCAACAACACGGATAAGCGCAATAAGTTGCCACAAAGCACCGCATTTCCAGATGGAACGGCGCCATCATAGGTTTCCTTTTTCCGGATCACCACATCGTCCTGGGCTGCGGATGTATAATAACAAAATACGCCTTCCTCATCGGAAAAATCCTTTATTATAACCCCGGTGAGTACTCCGGCCTTCTGCAAACAGTTATTATCTCCTGTAAGTTCCTGCAAATCGAGCAAGCCCCGCACCCAGAAAGAAAGATCGTCCAAAAACGCGGGATACCTGGCTTCTCCATTCTTGGCGGTATGCAGGTAAACCTGGTTCCCCGCATCAAACTGTCGCTCCAGGAAACCGGCCAGCTTCAACGCCTCCTGTTTCCAGGCATCCTCCCCAAAGACGCCGGCCGCCTTACACAGCGCCGAAAGCATCAATGCATTCCAGCTCAGCAGTATTTTATCGTCCAGTCCTGGACGCACTCTTTCGGACCGGGCAACCAGGAGGTTGCCTTTAACTTTATTGAGCCGCTCCTCCCATTCTTCCTCCGACATCCCATTTTGTGCAGCAAATTCGGCGGCAGTGTTTTTCAACCGGAGTATATTAGTGTGTTCCCAATTCCCTTCCGGTGAAACATCATAAAAAGTCGCCGCCAAAGGCGCATCCGGACAAGCAGACTTCATAAAATCTTCATACGACCACACATAAAACTTCCCCTCCACGCCTTCGCTATCGGCATCCAGTGCCGCATAATATCCTCCATCCGGCGCACGCATTTCTCTTTGAAGGAAGTCGATCGTTTCACGCACCACCTGTTCATACCTTCTGTTTCCGGAAAGCTGAAAAGCTTCGCATAGCACATAAATCAGCAATGCATTGTCGTATAACATCTTCTCAAAATGCGGGGCGAGCCATTCATTGTCCACGGAATACCTTGCGAAGCCACCGCCGATCTGGTCGTAAATGCCTCCTGCGCACATTTTATCCAGGCTCAGCAAGGCCTGCTTCAGCGCCTGCTCATCTTTGTAAAGGTGGGCATAACGCAGTAAATATCTTATAGAAAATGTTTGAGGAAACTTGGGCGCGCGGCCGAATCCACCTTCTGTGGTATCCGCCTGTTGCATGATGTTGTTTTTCATCCGGTGCAGCCAATCTGTACCGGCAGCCTCTGTTTGTTTTCCGGCGCCAAACGTGTTTGCATTCAGCAGGTGCGCCGTCAGGTTTTCGGCCTGCGATTCAATTTCGTGCCTTTTTTCATTAAATGCGGCGGATATTCCAGCCAGCACATCCAGCCAGGATGCCCGGTTGTGCATGGGTTGTGGCGGGAAATAAGTACCACCGTAAAAAGGTTTATGGTCGGGGGTAAGGAACACATTCAGCGGCCATCCCCCACTCCCAGTAATCGCCTGCACGGCATCCATGTAAATATGGTCAAGGTCAGGGCGTTCTTCCCGGTCAATTTTGATGTTGATGAAGTGCTGGTTCATAAACGCCGCCACTTCTTCGTTTTCAAAACTCTCTCTTTCCATCACATGGCACCAGTGGCACGCGGAATAGCCTATGCTTACCAGGATCGGCTTCTGCTCGGTTTGCGCACGCGACAAAGCTTCTGGCCCCCATGGATACCAGTCTACAGGATTGTGCGCATGTTGCAGTAAATATGGGCTTGATTCTGAAATGAGCCGGTTGGTATGCATGAAAATCCTTTTAATGCGTGAGCTACAATATTAGGGATTTTCGTTTTTACCGGTCATCGGTATTAAAACGGTGTGTCACGGAGAAAAACACGTACGCTGGTACAATGATAAAACGTACACCATAGCAATATTTATACCGCTGCTATTTTGCCGCGAGGAACTTCTCCAACGCAGCAACCATTGATGGCATCTGGGGTTGTGGCGCTTTGATGTCGAGCCGGAGCCCTGCTTCTTCCACCGCTTTAGAGGTATTCACGCCGAAGGCGCCGATATGTGTGCCGTTCTGTTTGAACTGCGGACAATTATCAAACAGGCTCTTCACACCACTGGGGGTGAAAAAGCAGATCACATCAAAGTCTTTGCTGCCGAGCACTTCCTTTACATCGCCATTGGAAACAGTGCGGTACATATAAGGCGTGGCGTATTCGCAATTATGGGATTTAAGCCAGGTGCAGATATCGTTGTCCTGCTGGCCTTCGGAAACAGGGTAAAGGAATTTCTCGTTCTCTTTGTGTTTGTTGATTACATCGAACATGCTCTTGTTCGTGCCGTCAGCGCCATAGAAAACTTTTCTTTTCCTGTAGAGAATAAACTTCTGGAGGTACAACGCAACGGCTTCGGTAACGCAGAAATATTTGGTATCCTGGGATACACTCACTTTCATTTCTTCACAAATGCGGAAAAAGTGATCGATTGCATTCCTGCTGGTAAAGATAACGGCCGTAAATTGCTGGATATCAATTTTCTGCTTCCTGAATTCCTTTGAAGGAACCCCTTCCAGCCTGATAAAGGGATGAAACTCCAACTCTACGTTAAAGCGCTTCGCCAGTTCGAAGTACGGCGATTTATCGCTTTCAGGCCTCGGTTGGGTAATCAGGATTTTCTTTACTGATCCGGCTGCATCCGCCGCTTTTTTCGCCCCGTTCTTTAGCATTTGTTATTGAGCTAAGTTTACGTAAAGTTTAATTCTCTCACATATATCCGGACAACGCCTTGTAAATAATCAGCAATGGCGCAATCTCGAAAGCGCAAAGGTACAAAAAAAAGTGAAAGCGACTTACTTTAACCTCTCTCGCAACGGCTGTCCATGCTAAAAAGTAACGGAAAATGAACAGTCCGGCAATCAGTAGCCAGGAGATGGTGATGGCAAAATCGAGGACTGGTTGGCGGGTAAACGCAATAAGAACGACGGCCGGCAACAAGGCCAGTCCCAGAATCTTGTTTACGGTAAACACGATAAAACTGTAAGTTTCCATCCCTTCCTGCACCGCGAATATCCATCCGGCCAGCTTCAGCACCAGGAACTTCAACAGGTACAACATGGCGAGCGCGGCCACACACAAACCGGTAAGCGTCCAGAAACTGGTGCGCGGCACCCTTTCGTAATGGTGCAGCAACAGGCTCACGTACACACCTCCGGTGAGTACGAAGAAAAAGTTCATCAGCAGCGAAGCGAGTGGTGTTTGCTGCATTTGTTCCCGCAGTTGTTTCTGGCGGAAAGAAGTATTCCTGAATATGAGCCTGAACAGGTCCTGGAAATATTTCCCGAACGCGATCCTGAGTATTCCCAACAAAAAGAGTAGTCCGCATACCAGGTAAAAGAACTGGTCCTTATCCGGGGCAACGCGGTGTTCCATCGGCAGCCGGAGCACATTGCCTTTATTGTTCCCAATCAGTTCGTTCGCCTGCACGGTTTTCCAATATGCCTTCCGGTAATCGAGCAGTTCCGAAGGCTTTTTAGGAACCGGCGGCGGAGCCACGACCGAATCTTTCACAAGGGAAGTGTCGCCTGAAACGCTTTGCTGTACCGTATCGCGTACAGTAGAATCCACCCTGTTGAGCAACGTACTGTCCTGCGCACGCAGTGCGTTCGTTCCCCCCATTAGGCATACAACAATAAAACAGCGGATAAAAAGAGACATAGGCGTAATGCCGGCAAAAATATGCGTTCCTATCAGAAATAATTCACGTAACCGAAATGGATTTTGGATTGCCGCACATCGAAGGGAAGATCACCCCGTTTTCCGGCAGCCCAGGAAAGGTTAAATATCCCGGCTTTCGTTTCAAAGGCCATACCCAATCCAGCGCCAATATAGGCCACCGTGCCCGCCCCTGCCATCGTTGCAGACCGGCTCCTGTTCTGCGTTAGCGCCATATCGGTAAAAGCCGCAAAATAGGAGTCGCGCCCTACCAGGTAACGGTATTCGCCCGTGAGCACGCCGTAACGGGAAACGAAAATGCTTTGCTCATCAAAACCTCTGAGCAAGCGGTAGCCCCCGATCTGGAAGAGTTCGTTCCTGAAAATATCCGGACTTTCCAGCCAGGCACCATTGAAAGCCGCTTTGAACGTGGACTGCCTGCCCAAAGGAAAATATTTATTCAGTGATGTGCGCGCAATGAACTGGTAGGAATTCAGTTGAAGGCTGTCATAAAGTGAAGAAAAATCGAAGTTGGGATCTTTGATCTCAATGATGCCATTGTTTTCCCTGATTGTTTTCTGCCCCGCCGTTACCGTGGTTTCCCAGGCAAAGCCTTTACGTGGGTTGTTGCGGTAATCCGTTTTGTTGCTGCTGTACGATACCCCCAATGTGAGTACGCTCATATCGATCTGCTCCGGGAGCTGACGGGTAAGAAAAACAGTATTGGTATCTACCGTGAGCAGATTGGTGCGGAAAGTCTGGATGAATATCTTCCCTGTTTTTTCCGCGCTGGCAAGGTATTGTACTCCTGCCGAAGCCTGAAGATTTAGGAAAGAAGAATCTTTTTTAAACAGTTCAAAAGAAAAATCAATCCCGAGGTTGGAATTGGCAATGTAAGGATGCGCGTAATTCAAATGCAGCCGCGGCGACTGCACCTGCAACTGCTGCCAGTTCAACCCGATGGATTCGCCCTGCTGCAAGGCATTTTTCAACTGGATGTTCGCTTCTCCGGTTACGAGAAACCGTTTTCCACCCGGCTGGTCGCTTCCCGGGAGAAAACCAATCAGCACATCCACCTGACTGCTTTTTTTGGGCGCGAGGTACATGTCAAGCACCGCACCGGTGGACAGCATCGACAACTGCCAGGGCTGTGTTTCCTCCAGGAAGGGCAGTTCCCGCATCCGCTTGCTCACCTGCTCCAGTTTCGCAGCGCGGTACAACACGCCATTCGGCAGTTCCAGGTATTTCTGCAAGAACCGGTTGTTGATTTTCCCTTCACCGAAAACACGGATACTATCAATGGTATACCGCCGACCACTATCCAGTTGTAACCTTGCGGAAACCACGCCATTATTGAGTTGCAGACTATCCAGGGTTACGGCAGCGAAAGGATAACCGTTGTTGTTCATCCAATCCACGATCTGCTGTTGCAAAGCGCTCATCGCACCGGGATCATATACTTTTTGCTGATTAACGCCACGCCAGCCAGCAGCTTCCAATACGGAGCGGGGAACATTTCCCGGATTCAGATCGCCCCATTTCCAGGCATCTCCTACAAACACTTTCAGGTACGCAGCAGCCGAATCGATCCTTACAGAATCGATGGAGGCAGTCATAAAACCCATTTTTTTTAACGTGGCTGGTAATTGCCCGATATAACTGGCGCACGCTTCCATTGAAGGGAAGGAAAGCGGCATTTTTACCTGCTCCAGCAGTAACACACTATCTTTGCCGGAGCAATCCAGTTGCAGGGGATAAGGTTGGCTGGCAACCTGCGCCCGGCATACTACGGGCCCCATGCTGGTGAGGAGCAGCAGGAGCAGTATTCTATTCATTCCTCGCAAAAATATCCTGAACAAATTGGCCGGTATTTATATTCATATTCCATTCTGCAAACGGGCTTGTCATTACTGCAATTTCCATTTCTCCACCACCCGTACGCATGAGAACGAAATTAGGGAAGCTTTATTGAAAGAAGTGTCGCTTCAAAGCGCTTATCTCGGAAAAGAACCCGTGCACACCATTTATTTCGGGGGAGGAACGCCTTCGCTGATGCCGGATTTCTTTCTGAAGGAAATGCTGTCCACCATACGCGAACATTTCCAGGTGGATGCTGATGCGGAGATTACGCTGGAAGCGAACCCTGACGATATCCAACCCGGCACCGCTGAATCCTGGGCCGCATTAGGCATCAACAGGCTCAGTATTGGCGTTCAATCTTTTTTTGATACAGACCTGGAATGGATGAACCGCGCCCACAACGCGGGAATGGCCGAAGATGCGATACGCATGGCACAACAGGCGGGCATCCGCAACATCTCTATTGATCTGATTTATGGAGGGCCCACGCTTCCGGACGAAAACTGGATCGCCAACCTGGAGAAAGCCGCGCAACTAGACGTGCCGCACCTCTCCTGCTATGCGCTCACCGTAGAACCCAGTACAGCATTGGATCTCATGATACTGAAGGGAAAAAAAGAAGCTGTAGACCCCGACCGGCAGGCACGTCATTTCGAATTGCTGCAGTCGAGGGCCCCGGAATTTGGTTTTGAACACTATGAGATATCCAACCTGGCGAAGCCAGGGTTCCGGAGCAGACACAACACGGCGTACTGGCTGGGCATTCCTTACCTGGGCATCGGCCCCTCGGCCCATTCCTTCAACGGAACCGCCCGGCAATGGAACGTAGCCAACAACGC
>CAMLPA010000054.1 GCA_946481605.1 uncultured Flavihumibacter sp.
CGTTTGAAGGGACGCTGTTCCAGCGCCTTCACAATGTTCCGGCATACGTTCTCATCTTTCAGAAAATGTTGCCCCAGCGATTTTTTGAGTGTGTACATTCCCGCAAAAATACAGGTAGTACGGCTTAATATCGTAATTTTATCGCTCAAACAACCAGGATTCATGAGCAACGCACCTCAGTTTAAGCCGGTAATAGGCATCAGCATTGGCGATATCAACGGGATTGGAACGGAACTGGTGATCCGCACTTTTTCCGACAGCCGCATGCTCGACATCTGCACGCCTGTTATCTTCGCCAACAACAAGCTCATCAATTTCTACCGCAAAACCCTCCCCGATCTGAATTTCAGCTACCAGAGCTGCAAGGAAGACCGGCGCTTCAATCCCAAGCAGGTGAACGTTTTCCATTGCTGGGAAGAAGACATCAACGTTACGCCCGGGCAACTTACGGAAACCGGTGGCACTTATGCCATCAAATCACTGGTAACTGCCACGCAGGCGCTGAAAGAAGGCTGGATAGACGGGTTGGTAACCGCGCCGATCCACAAAAAGAATGTGCAGTCTGAAACCTTCCAACACAGCGGACATACCCCCTTCCTGAAAGAAGCTTTCGAAGCGAAGGATGTACTCATGTTCATGACCGCCGAAAATATCCGGGTAGGCCTCGTGACAGAACACCTGCCCGTTGCCGAAGTGGCCAAACACATCACGAAAGAAGCGATCATCAGCAAACTGCAGTTGATGCGCGATTCGCTGATCCGGGATTTTGGTATCGACAAACCCCGCATAGCAGTGCTGGGACTGAACCCCCACGCCGGAGACGAGGGCCTCATCGGCAACGAAGAGGAAACCATCATCAGGCCCGCGATCAAGGAAATGAAGCAGCACAATGCGCTGGTGTTTGGGCCTTATCCTGCCGACGCATTCTTTGCCCGCGGTCAGCACGAACGTTTCGATGGCGTACTCGCCATGTACCACGACCAGGGCCTGATCCCCTTCAAATCACTCGCGATAGGTGAAGGCGTGAACTATACAGCAGGTTTGAAAGCCATTCGTACTTCTCCCGACCACGGCACCGCTTTCGATATCGCCGGTAAAAATAAGGCAGATGCGTCCAGCTTTATTGCCGCGATCTTCGGTTGTGTGGACATCATCCGGCAGCGTTCGGAATACAAGGAGAACAGGAAGAACCCGTTGCGGAGGATTACTTCAGTCGTACTCGCCAACGCGGAAGATGAAAAGCTGGAGGAAGAATAGCCAGTTTTCAGCAAATTCCGCACTTATTTTCAGCGCATTCCACACGCTTATCATCGCATTCCGTACTTACTTGAATACGGCATCACTTACCCCTTTGTTGATGGTGTAATTGGCGTAAGTGATCTCTACTTTCCCTTTCTGCTCACCATTCGTGGCAGCGGTATTCTTTTTTGGTGCCCCCGTTTCATACTCCATCGCCACGCCTTTCGGCAGTTTGAAATCCTTGGTGCTGAATGAAAAGGTCACTTTATCGGGCAGGCCCCAGGAGGCATACTTACCATAGTTGAGCTCCATTTCATAGGTGCCGTTCTGCTTGGTAGTGGTAACGGCTTTCCTGATCAGCAGGTTCTTTTCATCGATATAGAGGGTGGAAAGTGCGACATCTGACTGTTCGGCCAGCGGCAACATCTTCACGATAGATACCGGCATACCGCCCACAGTTCCTTTACCTGCCGGCACCGCAGCAAAGTTCTCCCCTACCAGCAATGATCCGATATTGATACTCACACCTCCCTTCGGCAGCACCGAAATGCCATCCTTCTTCTTTATTTTAAACTTATCCGGATTCTTGAAGAACACCTGCACATCAGATTCCGGAATCTTTATAAAACTTACATCCGTCTTCAGTTTCCCGGAAGCCGTATAATCCTTCACCTTATCCAGTTTTGCCTTCACTTTAGACACCAACGCCATGGCATCCTGGGCGAAAGCAGTCGCCGTTCCCGCGAAGAACAGCACTAATAATAACGCAAACCTGTTCATAGTCGCAATTTTTCAGCATTCATAACAAGCCATGTACGCAAATGTTGCCTTTAGCATTATAAAGCCTTCGTGAATGATCACACCCTCACAAAAACAAGTTTTCTTGGGTACACATTCAAGCCCAACCAACCGGCATTCTCCGGTGGACATGGTCGCGGATGGCTTCAATCCATTACTTCAACATGCAACAGATGACCTTCTCCGCTACAGGAACGCATCTGATTCCCTATAAGCCTTTATCAGCACCTGTTCCCCTTCTTTTCCGGGCAGCGAATTCCCGTGTTCCATACCTACTACAAATGATCTTCCCTCTTTTTTACTCCGCTCGTAAATGTATTTGAACACATTCTTGTAATTGATCTCACCCGTAGTAGGTTCTTTTCTTCCGGGGTTATCGCCAACCTGGAAATAGTCGATCTCGTTCCAGGTGAGCCCTATATTATGGATGAGGTTACCTTCATTCTTCTGTAGATGATAGGCATCGTATAATATCTTGCAGGATTTGCTGCCTACGGCACGGCATATTTCATAAGTCTGTTCGGAAGTACGCAGGAACAGGTTGGGAGAATCACTCAATGGTTCCAATACCATTACCAGACCGTGTGGTTCAAATATTTCTGCCCCCCTTTTCAATGCGTCTATCACATGCCCTGTTTGCACACCCAGCGGGAGGTTTCTTTCAAAATCGCCCGGCACTACGGTCATCCATTTTGCGTTTACCCGTTTCGCTACGTCCACTGCTCTTTTACAACCATTCAGGAAAATATCCAGGTGTTCCTTTTTCCCTGCAGCCAGTGTGTTGGCACCGTTTCCACCTTTATCCACCACGAAAACCCCCATCCGCATGTTCAGCCTGGCCAGCAGTTCACCAATACGGGTTTGCATGGCTGTATCGCGGCCCATCATACCATTGTCTTCAATGGAACGAAAACCCTGGTCGTGCATGAACCTGATCTGTTCCAGAAAATCATCCCCGGCGCTGTTCCTGAACATGCCCGCGTGCGGTGCATAATCCAGGTTAAATGGCTTTGCCGCCAATTGTTCTTTTGACGATCCTGTTGCCAGGGCCGCTGTACCGGTTAAAAGTGATGCACCCGCCAA
Organism: uncultured Flavihumibacter sp.; assembly: GCA_946481605.1. Next base: position 3,121 of record CAMLPA010000054.1, read on the forward strand.
CGCGGTGCCGGAAAGAAATTTTCTTCTTTGCATAACAGATGGAATTGTGGTTCAATTTATAGAGAAAGTCGCACTCAAATGACAGGTGCGTGAAAAAACATTCAATGCTCCGTTTTTTTCCCGGCCACTTATCGGTGAAACAACCGTTTGCGGAAATGTATTTAATACTAACACATATCTCTAAACGAAATTTACTTTGTACATTTTGTATTTATCTGATGCTGTTGGGCCTTCTGATTTTTTTGAGAGAAATTTAACACAAACGTTCGCATTGCCGATTTGATAGGGAAGATGTCTTTCAGATAAAAGAACAAACTCAATCAATGCCAATAATATAATAAACTAGCAATCAGCTTATTAGTGATTTTCTAAATTATTGTTTATTCTTTCAAAATCTGTTGAGGAGCAACAAAAGGAGGTTATAAATGGTTAAAATAGCACCATCCTTCGCCATTATTATTCCCTTCGCTTGGCGTAACTTCCCGTTCAGTTTTTAAAAATATGCAAGCCATCACCAGGATCATAGCGTTTGCCCTATCAGGCTCCGTTTCACTTATTGCACAGGCATCGCCTGTTGACACAGGATTTCACAAGTTCAGTCAGCCCGTTCCGGGCGCCACATTCAGTTTCGATATGGTAGCTGTTCCCGGCGGGAAAGTTCAGTTGAAAACTGCTGATGGCAAAGGAAAAGAAGTTGCGCTGTCTCCATTCTGGATGAGCGCCCACGAAGTAACTTATGACGCTTTCGATGTTTTTTACAAAGATGAGAGCATCAGCCAGAACATTAAGGTGGACGCGATTACCAGGCCTAGCCCGCAGTATATTGATTTCAGCCAGGGCATGGGCAAGCAGGGTGGCTTTCCTGTAAACAGTCTTTCGCATACCGGGGCATTGATGTATTGCCGCTGGCTCTACGAAAAAACGGGTATTTTCTACCGGCTTCCCACAGAGGCTGAATGGGAGTATGCCTGTCGTGCAGGTGCGAAAACTGCTTATCCCTTTGGAAATGATACAGCGCAACTGGGTACCTACGCCTGGTACAATGGCAACAGCGGCGGCGTTTACCACAAAGTAGGTGAAAAGAAACCCAATGCATGGGGATTGTATGATATGCTTGGCAACGTGGGAGAATGGGTGCTGGACCAGTATGTTCCCGACTATGCGTCTGCCATCGCCAGCAATGCGGACCCGGTGATTCCGCATAGTTCAAGGTATCCCAAACCTTTGCGTGGCGGGCATTACCTGAGCACGGCGCAGAACGCTTCGGCTTCCGCCAGAATGCCTTCCGAAGCCACCTGGAACCGTCGCGACCCACAGATACCGAAGAGCATCTGGTGGATGACGGATGCCCCATTTGCAGGTTTCCGGCTGGTGCGGCCCTTAAAGCAGCCTTCCCATGAAGCAATTATCGAATTCTTCGATCAATACATCACACGTTGATTGCCATTTTGAAAAAATACAAAACACAACCATGAGCAACCATTCCACCAGGAGAGACTTCGTAAGATCCACCTCCTTACTCGCAGGCGGTGTGCTGGCCGCACCACTGCTGTCTAAAGCAAACTATTTTTCCGGAGCCGATGATACCATTAAAGTAGCCGTGGTAGGTTGCGGCGGAAGGGGCACCGGCGCCGCTATGCAGGCGATACTTACCAAAGAGAAGGTGAAGATTGTGGCCCTGGCCGATGCGTTCCGCGACCGGCTGGATGGTTGCTACAGAAGTCTCACGGCAGAAGACATGAGTGATGTAACCGGCAAACCAGGCAACCTCAAACACAAAGTGGATGTGCCTGAAGAAAGAAAGTTCACCGGCTTCGATGCCTATAAAAAAGCCATTGCCCTGGCCGATGTGGTGATTCTCGCCACACCGCCGGGCTTCCGCCCCCTTCATTTTGAAGAAGCCGTCCGGATGGGTAAACATGTGTTCATGGAAAAACCCGTGGCCACCGATCCTGCCGGCGTACAGAAAGTACTGGACGCAGCCGCCATCGCCAAGCAGAAAAAACTGAACGTGGTAGTGGGCCTGCAACGCCGCTACCAGAATTCTTACCTGGAACTGTATAAGAAAAAGGACCTGATTGGTGACATCACCTCCGCACAGGCCTGGTGGAATGGCGATGGTGTATGGGTAAACGCCCGAAAACCCAATCAAACAGAAATGGAATACCAGGTGCGCAACTGGTACTATTTCGTATGGCTTTGCGGCGACCATATCGCAGAACAACACATCCACAATATTGACGCGGTAAACTGGTTCAAAGGCGCTTTCCCCGTTAAAGCAACGGGCATGGGTGGCCGCCAGGTGAGAAAAGGAAAAGACCACGGAGAAATTTTCGACCACCATTACGTGGAATTTGAATACCCAGATGGCTCCATCCTGAACAGCCAATGCCGCCACTGGCCCAAAACACCGGGCAAAGTGGATGAACTCCTGGTGGGTACCAAAGGCAAGATCATGTGTGGAAGAGCCGCCATCACCGACCTGAAAGGCAATCCACTGTTCCAGTTCGACCGTCAGAAAGAGAACAACCCTTACCAGGCGGAACACGATGTATTGTTCGCCGCTATCGCCAAGGGTGAATACAAGTTCTCCGATGCGGAACACGCCGCACACAGCACCCTCTCTTCCATCATCGGAAGAATGGCCACCTACAGCGGGCAAGTAATCAGTGCCGATAAAGCGCTGGCTTCCGGATTAAGTCTGCAGCCCGCTGTGTATGCATGGGATGCAAAACCACCTGTGCTGCCCGATGCGGATGGCAATTACGCGATCGCCACACCAGGCGTTACCAAATACTTTGAAGGCATGGCCGCGAGGTAGTTCTCGCATAGCAAGTTTTACGTTGCGTTGTAGCGTTGCGGGAGATTATCTTTTTCTCGCAACGGCGCTACGACGCAACGCTTTTTAGGAGAGAATATCTTTTCTTCTGAAAATGTAAACAGTCGCGCTGAACAAAAGCACAATGTGCAGCAGCAACACCCCTGCGGAACGCAATACTGCGGGATAATGCACCGGGTCATCAAAGAAACCCTTCCAGCCGAGCATGTGTGTGGTAAAAAGATAAGGCCGTAGTGCCGTAAAAATGGGGATATCCAGCGAACTTAGAATCGTGCACACAATGATGATGCTCATGGTGGCCACGATGGGTCCGATGGAATTCTCTGCGAACAACGACAGGAAAAAAGCCAGCGAAGCCACCATACTCATGGCGATGGCCGCGAAGCCGAAGGCCGCCATATAACGCCAAAGGATATCCGCCTTTTCCAGGATAATAGCCTGGTCGCTTTTCAGGTTAAGCAGATCACCCGTACCAAAAACAAGAATAGGTACCACGAGCGCCAGCAGCGCCATCCATACGAGCAATAGGATCGTGTACACCAGCGTGGCGGCGAATTTCCCCATCAGCAACTGCGTTCTGCTTACAGGTTTTGTGAGCAACAAGCGCAGCGTTCCCATATTGGCTTCTCCCGCGATCATATCTCCCGCCACCAATGCGATGAGCAGTGGGACATGTACGAGTAATGCCTGCAAAATGATAAAACAGATCAGGTAACCATTCAATACTTTCCCATCAATATCGAAGGAAGCGGTAAGTGATTGCAGCGCGAACCCGATGTAATTCTTCCCGTCCACATAAAAAGCGAGCAACACGAGAAAGATGATCGCCGCAATCGCGGCGAAACTGATGTAAGTGCGGGGTCTCCTGAATATTTTGAACAACTCAAGTTGTAATATCTGCCACATGCGAACGGGTATTGGTAAGTGAGAGGAAATAATCTTCCAATGAATTACGGGAACTGATAGCCAGCACCTGTACATGGTTTTCAACGAGGAAAGCATTGAGCTGAGGTACTTTATCGGGGTGCAACTGCAACTTCACGGCACTGCCGGAAATGGGTTGAATCACGGATGCCCACTGCATTGTATTGCGCAATAATGCATGGGTGTGTTCAACATGGTGCACCGTTATTTCCACGATATTTTTCTCAGGATCAAGCAATTCGCGCACACTTCCTTCCACCATCTTTTTGCCTTCGTGGATGATGATCATTCTTGTGGCGATGCGTTCAATTTCACTGAGCAGGTGCGAAGATACGAGCACGGTTTTCTTTCTTTCCCCGCTCAAACGCAGGATGAGATTCCTGATGTCTGCAATGCCCTGCGGATCCAGTCCGTTTGTAGGTTCATCCAGGATCACGAGCGGAGGATCATGCACCAGCGCGATGGCAATACCGAGCCGTTGTTTCATCCCCTGTGAAAAAGTGTGTACACGTCCATTCGCGCGGTGCGCCAGTCCAACCAGTTCCAGCGTATCCATCATCTCCTGCTTTGTCACTTTTTTGCCGCTGAGTTTCGCGAAAAGGTGCAGATTTTCGTATGCAGTGAGGTATTTGTACAGATCGGGCCTTTCAATGACGGCGCCTGTTTGGGACAGCAGTTCCGAGCGGTGCGTTTCAAGATTTTTCCCAAACAAACTGATGGTGCCTGAAACGGGTTTAATCAGTGAAAGTAACATCCGGATGGTGGTGCTTTTCCCCGCGCCGTTCTGCCCGAGAAAACCATATACATCCCCTTCTTCCACATGAAAAGAAAGATTGGAGACCGCAGTAAAATCACCAAATTGCTTGTGAAGGTCAGTTACCTCGATAATGTTTCGCATACAGGCCGCGTTAGGTTATGAAATTACACGGTAAGCAGGAAATTGTTCTGCGTTAACAGTTTGTTTTCAAAAAAAATTTGCGGAACATTTGCAAATGTGCGAAAGGCGATGTTATCTTTGTTGCAATCCATTCCCCTGAAGTTCCGCTTACCATTCTCCTTCTAAATAACCACCGGGATCCTTTCCGAACGTATTACCAATAACTATGTGGCCGTTCCCTTCCTGAAAAATCAGCGCAATGCGCAAGAACGTTTATTGCTTTTACCTCAACATATTCACCCACTCCTCTGAAAGCCTCCGCAGACCTCTTGTTTGACCGGAATTATTATTAACGGCTGAAACCTCAGAAAATGAAAAAGAATTTTACCCGCTTCGCCACTGCGTTCGCGCTGGCTATCACTACCCTATCCGCTTCTGCTCAGGTAGCTGAAAACTTCAACACAAGACCAAACGGCATGTCAGGTACCGACATCCGCGACCTGCTTATCGCGCAGGGATGGCGCTTTTCCAACACTACTGTTCAGACTTTTTCCGGCGCTGTAATTGAAGGAGATGGATTATTGCAAACCGGAAGTCTTGGCTCCGCAAATACACCTCAGGGAATTACCACCCCTATTATCAAACCCGACGGCAGCAGCATCACCATCAATTTTAAATACAAGTTCAACGCCACAGGACCTCAGCAGCGCACTTTGCACATCCTGCTTACCGATTGTCAGGGGAACCTCGTGTCAACGCTGGCTAGTAATTCTATTCCGAACAGCACCACACTCGTGAACTTCAGCAACAGCTATACTATTCCTTCCGGTCAGTATAAGATTCAGATCGGGTTTACAGGAAGTGGTGGCGTAAGCAGTGCGCAGATAGACGCGCTCAGTATCCAGAATGCCTCGCTTTGTTACCCCAATGGCGTAAATAGCGCACCAGTGGGTACAACCGATAATTTCAACGGGACAAACCTGAGAACAGCATCCGGCAACGTATTGCTGAACGACACTGATGCCAACAATGATCCTCTTGAAGTTCAACTGCTTTCAGGCCCGGCCGCAAACGTTGGAACGCTCACCTTAAACAGCAACGGCGATTTTGAATTTACACCCGCAACAGGCTACGCTGGCCCCGGCTTCGTATTCGAATATATGGTTTGCGAAAACACCTGCGAACAATTGTGTGGCGCACCGGTTACTGCAATCGTAAACTTCCCCGGTGGAGCTGCAACACCTGTAATGATGCTTTCTTTCACCGGCACACTTTCCGCGAAAACAGTTACACTGAACTGGAGCACCGCCACCGAACTGAACAACGCGAAGTTTGAAATCCTCAGAAGTGAAGACGGTACTTCCTTCTCCAAAGTTGGTGAAGTAGATGGAAGAGGAACAGTTACTTCCATCACCAATTATACCTGGAAAGAAAATGTGAGCGCCGTATCAGCACCGGTACTGCATTACAAACTGAAACAACTGGATAGCGACGGCAAATACGAATTCTCGAAAACCGTAGTGGTTCGCCTGAATGCCGACGCTGCCGTGATCGCTTCCGTTGCACCGAACCCGGTGGTGGGTACCGCCAATCTTACTGTGAACCTGCAAGGGAACGCAAATGTACAGGTGAGGTTGCTCAACAATATGGGCAAGGAACTGGCAAGGAAAAACTTCAACGGACAATCCGGTTCCAATGCCTTCCCCCTCTATGAAACCAACGACCTGGTAAGAGGTATCTATCTCCTGGAAGTGCTCATAGACAACAAAGAAAGAACACTGTTGAAAATAGTGAAATAAAGAATGTAGGTCAATCAGAGGTTTAGGGTCGCCACGTTTCATGGCGGCCCTTTTTTTATGGCTTCAGGTAACTTTGAAGGTTCTTTACATACTGATCGAAGGCCTTCACGCCTTCCGGGGTAATTTTGCAGATGGTCTGTGGATAGTTGTCGCGGAACTGTTTGGTTACTTCGATATAGCCCGCTTCTTTTAATTTGGATATCTGCACACTGAGATTGCCCGCGGTGGCCTCCGTCTTTTCTTTCAGAAATGTAAATTCCGCCTCCTGCACACTGATGAGGAGTGAAACCACGGCGAGACGCAGCGGCGAATGTAATATGGGGTCCAGTTCCTTAAACATGAGCTGATTGCTGCTTCCTGTATCTTCTCCACAAAATAATCCCGGGGATAAGCCATGCCGAAACGGCCGAAAGCGCCGTAAGCAGGAGATCGGTGCTAACCGGAGTGTACACGCTGATGATACAACATACCCAACAAATTATGCCACCCACCAACATAGGGCGAAAACGCATAATGCCCGCCGTTATGATGGTGGGAATACCGTATAATAGCATAAACTGTGATAGGCTGTAACTGGAATACCTGAACGACTCTTCAATGCCCATTTCCCTGAATGTACGCAGCATACGTCCCACCTCTTTGCCCACACTGATGTTGATGTGCACCAGCAGGAAGATGGCCACACCAAAAGAAATCCAGATAAAATCCATGGCGGTGCTGTCGTAGGAACGCGCCTTGCGGGAACGCTTCTCCTTTATGCTGATGATTACCTGCGGAATGATGGCCACCAACGTAAGCAGCCAGATGTCGAAGGGCAGTTTTACACGCCAGTTAACTTCATACCAAGTGAGCAAACTGCACACCGAGATTACGCTTCCCCATAAAATAGGACCTATGCCCGTATCGTGGTAAGAGTTCTTCGCCTTATTGATCATTTTATTGATCAGGTCGAGCTGTTGCTCTCTTGTAAATTCCTTTTCTTCCATAACTATTGCTGTTGTTTGAACCGCGCGCGCAGCATATATCCCGGTATGATCCAGGCCACCAGCACCGCCGCCGCCAGCAACAGGAGCTGGTAGTTGAACGGAATGAGCGCGGCCGGCAAAGATAAGGCCCAGCAACCAATGGCGCCCGCCACCAGCGGCCTGAACCTGAGAATGATGCCCGAAAGGAAAGTAGGCACACCGTACAACACCAGAAACACGGGGTAAAAATACCTGAACGCGTCACCACCCATCATGGCGCCGATCACGTAACTCAGGAGGAACATGCAGATGGTGAAGCATATCCATACGTACTTCAATATTTCATCGGTGTACGTGCGCACCTGCTGTTGCCTGTTCCTCCTGAATATATACCGCACCTGGTACGCCACGGCCAGCCAGGTGAGCAGCCATACCAGCCAGGGTTTCTGAAAGGTGGTAAAATTAAGCAGTATAAAATGTGCCAGACTGCATACCAATACCACCCAGCCCCACAGCAGGTACAAATGCCCGTTTTCGCTGAACTGGTTCCTGGCCTTGTTGATCATGGCCTCGATCAGTTGTAGACTTTCATGGCGCTCCATGGTACATTCATTTTTACTCAATGTAAGGCAAATCGCTTATTTACCGGCGCCATTGGCCATGGTGAGCATGGTCTGCACCTGTTGTTTGCCCCAATAAGGATGAATGGGAGAAGCGGGTTTGAAGGCATCATATTTTACCAGGGCGGTCTTCAGCATCTCCACCGCTTTCTTTTTATCGCCACCAAATTGTTCAGGCGTATAATACAGGTCCTGTGCCTCAAGATAGTCCGGCCTTGGATTGGTAGGATCAAGTTTTCTGGCCTTCGCAAGGTGTTCTGCCGCGATACCGCTGTACTGCATGTACCTGTTTTGCGGATCCCCAAGCATACGAAGCGTGACGAGGATTTTGCCCAGACAATGCAGTTCGGAATTTTCCGTAGTAAGCGCTTTCGCCTTGTTGTAAAATTCTTCCGCCTGATCCGCGTACACATCGGATTGTGAAGGATCGGTTTGGTTGATGATTAATCCACTCATCAACTTGCTGAGCGCAGCGTAATAATAAGGCAGCCACTGTGTTTTTTCTACATCGCCGATCCGCTGAAAACTATTCCCCAATGCGCTGAAAGCTTCGGGTTTGCTGGTGGTATCAAAAGCCGTGAGTTGCTTTTTCATGGCTTCGGTAAATTTGTCCTGACTGTTTGCTGAAAAAGTAAGAACAAGGAATGCTGCGGTGCAATAAAGTAGTTTTTTCATTGTAGAAAGTTTAATGCTGATGGTATTATTGTTTGTTTTGTTTTGAACGAAGGAGTTTTTCGTACTCCGTCTCTGCTGAAGTTTGTTTGGGGAAAACATAAGCGCCCAGGTAATGGAAAACAATACCTATCCCCCATCCCAAGGTAGGCCATACAGGCCATGGAACATGCGATTCATGCCCATAACGGTTCCCGGTGAAATACCAGAGCAGCCACAGAAAAGTATTGACGATAATGTAAGAGGCCAGGTTCCATTTAAAGCTGGCCCTTTTTTGCGCGATCTCCCATAGCACGGGATCTTTTTCAGGATTGTTTTGCATCTGTGTGTGTTTTAATGTTGGTTATAGATTGCTGTTGATAATTTCATCCGTACGATCGGTGCCGATACTGATAAAGCAGCCGAGGAATATGAACCGTTTCGCTGGCGGACCTATAGGGTGTGCACGCAGCGATCCGTCTGCCTCGCGGAGGCGGTTGCTGTACGAATAGTTGTACACCTGGTTGGCGCCGAGTACAT
>CAMLPA010000055.1 GCA_946481605.1 uncultured Flavihumibacter sp.
GGTGCGCTTTGCCCTGGCATCCATCGTTGAAGCGAAACCCATTCAATGCATTTGAGGTGGCAAGTTAGGAATATATGACGGGTGTGGGCGCAAGGCTGTTGTTATTTGGTTGTTATTTTGATAATTATCAACCGCTTATCGTATTCTTTCCCCGTGGTTCCTGTTTTTTCCCATATTTGCACATCACAAAAAGCCGTTTATTGCCAGATCATTTTTCATACGATGAGCGTACAACGTTACTGCAGATGGCAGATGGCGATGAAAAGGCTTTTCATCAGTTTTACCACCATTATTCAGCCCTGCTTCAGCCCTTCTTAAAAAAATATACCCGGCAGGAAACTGATGTTGAAGAGATCATCCAGGAAACCTTTATCCGCGTTTGGGTGAACCGGGATCGTCTTCCCGACATTGCGCATATTAAAGCGTGGATTTTCCGTATCGCTTCCAGGGTGTACCTTGATCACCTTTCGCGGCAGGTGAAGATGGCACAACGAAAGGATTTATATGGCGCCATTCTTTATGGATCGGGGGCGGCGGATCCGGAGGAACGAACGGCGCTTTCCGAGATCAGACTGAACATCCACAAAGCGGTGGCGCAGCTTTCAGCGCAGAAAAAGAAGGTATTCCAGCTGAACCGGGAACTGGGCATGAAACCAGCGCAGATTGCTGAACAACTGAATATTCCCGTGGGAACGGTTAAAAACCAGCTCTCCGCCGCATTAAAGGAAATACGGGAGCAACTCATTGCCGCCGGTCATGGCCCTGTCTTCCTGGTTTGTTTTTATACTTCCCTTTTTATTTTTTAGAAAAAACTGTTTTGGGGCGTGACGTTTTTTTGCGAACACAGTCTTACTTAAATGTGTGGCGGAAAACCGTGACTGAATGGCTTTAACGCAACCCCTCTAACTGATGGACCAAAACAGGATCAACTACTTGTTGAGACAATTCGCTTCCGGCGAAATAACGGCGACCGAATTGAATGAACTTGAAATAATTTGCGCCCTTCCCGACCAGGAAGCGCTGATGGCGCATATTTCCACCCTTATAGCGCAGGAAAGCACACAGGCGCCTCAAAACACTCAGCCTGCTTCCGAAAAGATTTTCAACGAAGTAATTTCTTCCGACAAACCCGCAATAGGTCAAGTACGCCCTATCCGGCGTTACCGAATGTTCGCGGCAGCGGCAGTACTGCTGCTCATCGTTACAACCGGCGCTTACTTCTTCTTCCGGAAAGAGGAACAAAACAATACCATTGCGGAAAGCAAGCCCGTTAAACCAGAAAAGAACCCCGGTCGCAATACCGCTGTGCTTACACTTGCCGACGGCTCAAAGATTGAACTGGATAGTGCAGGCAACGGGATCATCGCCACACAAGGTGCTACCAACGTACTCTTGCAACAAGGTCAGCTCGCCTACGATGCCCAACAGAATACTACTGAAAAATCAGTCGCCTACAATACCATTACCACGCCACGTGGCGGAGAATTCGCCATTACCCTCCCTGACGGTACAAAGGTTTGGCTGAATGCCGCTTCCTCCCTGCGATTCCCTACCGTGTTCACCGGGGGCAAAAGAAAGGTGGAACTTACCGGAGAAGCTTACCTGGAAGTGGCTGAGGATAAAGCCCACCCATTTGAAGTACAGATCAGGGACGTGAACGTATCGGTACTCGGAACACAATTTAACATCATGGGCTACGACGACGAACCCACGCTGGTTACCACACTGGTTTCAGGTTCCGTGAAAGTTGAAGCAGCCGGTAAATCTCCGCAAATGCTGGTACCCGGAGAACATGCTATTCTGAACCATACAAGCGGTTCACTTTCAGTAGAAAAAGCGGACATCGTGGAAGAAACAGCCTGGAAAAACGGACAAATCCATTTCAACGGCGCAAACATCAGGCAGATCATGCGGCAGGTATCCCGCTGGTATGATGCGGACATCGTTTTTAAAGGAAACGTGGCAGATCTTGATTTCACCTGTACCGTTTCAAGAAAAGATAAATTATCGAAACTACTCGCCCTGCTCGAACTCACGGGCGCCGTGCATTTCACCATGGAAAACGGGAAAATCATTGTTCAACCATAAAAAACTGAAAACCAAAACAGATGAGCTAGTATAAGCCAACACACATGAGAAAATCCTAAAAGCCGGTAATGTGGCGCATTACCGGCAAGCTGGATCGACATTCGCAATTAAGATTCGGAAAACGTCAAAACCAACACTCCAAAAGTATGAAAATTACTGCTTACGGGAGCGTCCCCCTCATGCGCGGACGGTTCCCGGCCAAAACGTTATTGATTATGAGACTGCTTTTTTTGTTGACGACAGTGGCCACGCTTCATGCTTCCGCAGGCGGATGGGCACAGCACGTTACCATCCATCAAAAAAACGTGAAGCTGGAAAAAGTGTTCCTGGACATGCGCCGGCAAACAGGCTTCCAGTTTGTGTACAATGTACAGATGCTGCAAGCCGCTGAACGGGTGAGCATCTCCGTTACCAACACCCCACTGGAAACAGCCCTGAAGCAATGCCTGGCAGGACAACCGCTTACGTACACGATCGTGGACAGTACCGTGGTGATTAAGCCGGGGAAAACCACCACGCCGGTTAAAACAATGTCAGCCATAGCTGAAAACATCGGCATTACAGGCGTGGTGAAGAGTTCGGAAGGTGTACCACTGCAAGGCGTGTCCGTCATCATCAGAGGAACTGCCACAGGAACATCCACCGATGCAACGGGAAAATTCAGCTTAAAAAATGTTCCGGTGAACGCCACGCTAGTATTCAGCATCATTGGCTATAACGATAAAGAAGTAAAGGTTTCCGCCACCAACACCTCGCTGAACGTGGTGATGCAGGAAGCAGAAAATAAAATGAAAGAAGTGGTGGTAACCGGTTACCAGAACATCGACCGGAAACTGTTTACCGGCGCTTCCACCAAAGTAAACGCCAAAGATGCGGAGCGAAGCGGTGTTCCCGATATCTCCCGGATGCTGGAAGGACAGGTGGCGGGCGTAACCGTGCAGAACGTGTCCGGCACCTTCGGCGCAGCCCCCAAAATACGTGTACGTGGGGCCACGTCCCTCACAGGGGAGAACAAACCCCTTTGGGTAGTGGATGGTATCATCCTGGAAGATGTGGTGAATATTTCGAACGAAGCGCTGTCTACCGGAGACGCTAACACGCTGATCGGCTCCTCTGTGGCCGGTATCAACCCGGACGATATTGAGTCGTTCACCATCCTGAAAGATGCCGCCGCCACCGCCATGTATGGCGCACGGGCCATGAACGGTGTGATTGTGGTGAACACTAAAAAAGGAAGAAACACCAACGGTAAACCCCAGATCAATTATTCCGGCACGTTCACTACTTACCTGAAACCCACTTACAACCAGTTCGATATCATGAACTCCGCCGACCAGCTCTCCGTATTGCTGGAACTGGAAAACAAAGGGTATTACAACCACAGTGGTGTGTCCAGAGGTAAAGACGGCGGCCTCTTTTATAAGATGTACAACATGATGTACGACTATGATGAGGCTACAGACTCCTACGCTTTGAAGAACACCCTTGAAGACAGGATGAATTTCCTCGAAAGGTACGCGAAAGCCAATACCGACTGGTTTGACGTGCTGTTCAAAAACTCTCTTTTGCAGGAACACTCCATCAGCATCAACTCCGGTTCTCCCAACTCCCAAACCTACTTCTCCACCTCTATGATGAAGGACAACGGGATGACCATGGGCGACAATGTAAGCAGGTACACCGCCAAGTTCCGCAACAACTTTAAAATGAGCGAGAAGTTCCGCGGCGAAGTACTGGTGAACGGCTCCGTAAGAGACCAGCGTACACCAGGAACGCTCACGCGCAACTCCGATCCGGTGTACGGGGTGTATTCCCGCGATTTCGACATCAACCCCTATTCTTACGCCCTCAATACAAGTCGGCTGATGACCGCTTACGATGAGAACGGGGAACTGGAATACTTCGTGAGGAATTACGCGCCTTTCAACATCATCAACGAACTGAGCACCAACTACCTTACCCTGAAAGGCCTTGATCTCCAGGTGCAGGGAGGGATCAAATATAAACTGCTGCCCAAGCTGGAATACTCCATAGACGGTGCTTTCCGCTATGCCAACACCACCCGGGAACATTATGTGCTGGAGGGCTCCAACATGGCGGAATCTTTCCGTGCCGATTACGACGCTACCATCGCCGCAGGCAACATCAACCTCTATGTTGATCCGGACAATATCAATTCCCTGCCCGTAGTAGTATTGCCAGAAGGCGGTTTCTTCAACACCACATTAGATAACCTGAGAAACTATTACTTCAGGCAAAACCTGGAATACGACAATACCTTCAATGATGTACACCGGTTCAACTTCTTCGGCTCTATGGAACTCAGAAGTACCGACCGGCGCAATTCCAGCTACGAAGGCATCGGCTACCAGTTTGAAAATGGCGGACTGGTGAACCCCAACTACCGCTTCTTCAAAAAAATGATTGAAGGTGGAGACCCCTACTTCGGTATGTCGTACGGAAAAGACCGCTTCGCGGCATTCATGGGACGCGCAGCTTATTCCTTTGATGGGAAATACAGCCTGAATGCTACCGCACGTTACGACGGCTCCAACAAAATGGGCAAATCCAAAGTAGCAAGGTGGTTGCCTACCTGGAACGTATCCGGCGCATGGCATATCGACAATGAAAAATTCTACAGCAACGCTATTGCACGCGTACTATCCGGCGCCACCCTGCGCGGTACGTATGGCATGACCGCCAGCATCGGTAACGCACGCAACTCTTCTGTGGTATTCTACAACCAGGTCACCTATCGCCCGTATGACAATGAGCGGGAGTCAGGCATCTTCCTGAGCGGACTTGAAAACTCCGAACTCACCTGGGAAAAAATGTACGAACTGAACATTGGAGCGGACCTCGCACTGTTCAACAAAATAGACCTCACCCTGGATTGGTACAAAAGGAATTCTTTCGACCTGATCGGTAGCCTGAACACCTCGGGCATTGGTGGGCAGTTTGTAAAGACCGCCAATTACGCGGATATGATTGCACGCGGTTTTGAGTTCACCATCGCAGGCAACCCGGTGAACAATGCACAAGGCTTCCGCTGGAGAACGCAGTTCAACTTCTCCATCAACAAAAATGAGATCACCAACCTCGATATCAACCCCAACATCTGGGCCAACGCGAGGGCTGAAGGCGGTATGCGTGTAGGTTACGCCCAGCGCGGACTTTATTCGATTCCCTTTGCTGGGTTAGATCCTGAATATGGTTATCCCGTCTACAATTCAACAGCCGGCGCAGGCACCACCACCTACGTGCGGCTCCAGGATTCAGACGACGACTACCTGGTTTACCATGGGCCTACCGATGCTACTTTCGCAGGAGGCTTCTACAACAATTTCTCCTACAAAAACTTCTCACTTTCCACATTGGTAACCTTCTCCGCAGGCAACTGGATCCGTTTACAACCGGCATTCTCCGCCGCCTATTCGGATATGTACACTATGTCGAAACGCATGAACGACAGGTGGCTCACACCAGGAGATGAAAAGATCACGGACATCCCATCACTGCTGGGCATTTACCACGTCTCCAATGCAGTAATGAATGACGCCACGGGCACACTGGTGAGCGGCGTATATCCTTACAACGCCTACAACTATTCCACACAGGCCGTGGCAAAAGGAGATTTCATCCGGTTGAAAAGGATCGCCATCGACTACCAGATTCCTGCGAAATTGCTCGCCCGCCTGAAAGTGCGGAGCGCACAACTCTCGCTGGTGGGCAACAACATCGCCCTGCTGTATTCAGATAAAAATCTGTATGGCGCCGATCCGGAATTCTTCAACAACGGCGGTGTGGCGATGCCAATTCCCAAACAATACACCATGGCCATCAAACTTGGATTCTAACCGGAAGCCACCAACTTCCTAAAACTGATTGTACAAGATGAAAAGAAACATCATACTATATAGCCTGCTGTGCATCGGAACACTGTTCAGTTCCTGCAGCAAATACCTGGAGGAAAACCCGGACAACAGGGCGGAGATCACGAGTGTTGAAAAAGTAGCGGGCCTGTTGGTTTCCGCTTACCCACAACGGCATTACCTGTTCACCGAAACGGCTTCTGATAACTCGGAAGACAGAACAGCGCCGCTTTCCGGCAATCAATCGCAACCTTATGTAGACCTTTATTTCTGGCGCGATCCAACCGGCTCGGGCAACAGCACTCCCGCGGAATACTGGAACGCGTGCTACGCCGCCATCGCAGCGGCCAACCACGCCCTGAAGGCGATTGAGGAAAACAATTTCGGTAGCAAAGCGCTTCCATACAAAGGAGAGGCACTCATCGCAAGAGCCTATTCCCACCACATGCTGGTAACACTTTTCGCGGAAGCTTATGAAAGAGGCGGCGCCAACAGCGGCATGGGCGTTCCTTATGTTACCGAACCCGAAACCGTTGTTTTTAAAGCATACGACCGGGGAACAGTGCAGGGTGTGTACGAAAAAATTGAACAGGACCTTACTGAAGGATTACAACTGCTGAAAGGCGGAGCGTGGAAAGTACCGAAGTACCATTTTAACCCGCAGGCCGCCAATGCCTTCGCCGCCAGGTTCTACCTGTTTAAGGGTGAGTGGGACAAAGTGATCCAGTACGCTTCCGCTATTCTTCCTGAGAACAATTTTTATGACAACCTCCGCCAATATGCGGGCAACATGTACAACCTCACCAGCGATGAGCACCGCCAGGTGTACACCAAAGCGGAAAGTCCTTTCAACCTGCTGCTGGCCAATACCTACTCCGTTTACCATCGCAGCACGGGAGCAGGTGCCAACAGGTACGGTTTTGGAGAGCAGGTGAAGAACCATTACGCCGCCACCAGCGTATTCGGCGCTCCCTTCAGAACAAAATTATTTCAGTGGGGTCCCCCAAATTACAACCCGGGGAAATATGTGGAATACTTCCATTATACCAATGTGGCGCAAGGCACCGGACTTCCCTACATCATGATGCCATTGTTTACTGTTGATGAGGCATTAATGAACAGGGCCGAAGCCTATATTCAGAAAGGAGATCTGACTAACGCCATCAATGACCTGAATGAATTCGGACGGTCAAGGATCGTTGGTTTCAGCATGGGCGCTCACGGATTGAGCACAGAAAAAGCGCAGACCTATACCGGGCTCACCGACCCCAAAGAAGCGCTGATGGCCGCCCTGCTGGATTCCAAAAAGAAAGCCTTCATCCTGGAAGGTATCCGCTGGATGGACATTCTCCGCCACAAAATGACCGTGAAGCACAACCATATTGATGCTTCGGGAACGGAAACGTTCCAGGAACTTCCTCATGGCGATAAAAGAAGAATGTTCCAACTGCCCGTGGAAGTAAAACTATCCGGTTTACCATTAAATCCCCGCTAATCATGAAACTGAAAAATATAATCACAACCGGCTTTTCAGCCATCCTGCTGCTCAACACCTGGTCGTGCAGGAAATCGGAGGAGCTGAATGTTGACATGTCGCAGTACATTATTGATTCCCCCACAAAAACAGCATTGGATGAATGGATCAAAACTAACCTCACCGATCCTTACAACATCCAGTTGGTCTATCGTTTTGAACGGAACCTCACAGACCCCGCAAGAGATGTGGCGCCCATTAAGCTCGAAAAAGTGAGGTCCACAGCGGAAGCCATCATCAATATATTCCTGAAGACTTACGAAAAAGTAGCAGGTCCTACTTTTATAAAGACCTATACGCCGAAACAATTTGTATTGTACGGTTCTCCTTCCTACAACTCCAACGGCACCATCACCCTGGGCACCGCCGATGGCGGAAGACGCGTGGTTTTGTATGAACTGAATGACCTCGATTTTTCCGAACCCCAGCAGGTGAGCCGGAAGATGCGCACTATTCACCACGAGTTCACCCATATCATCAACCAGATGGTGGCCATTCCACCTGAATTTCAGCAGATCACCAAAAGTGAATACGATGAAGACTGGACCAATGCAGCCAATACAGCGGCCATTGCACAGTCGATGGGTTTTGTTTCCCCCTACGCCAGAAGCGTACACACCGAAGATTTCGCGGAAATGACCGCTCACCTGCTCGTGGAGGGACAACTGTGGTTCGATGCTTACGCAAAAGCCGCAGGCGCCGATGGACAGGCAAAGCTGAAACGGAAAGAAGCCATGGTAGTAGACTATTTCAAGCAGTTCTTCAACATTAACTTCAGGGAACTGCAATACGAAGTGGCGAAAGTGCTGCATGAGGTGTACAACGACAACTCCAACAACTTCCTGTATGCACTGAGAAACAAACGCATTACGAAGCCATTCGCGGTAAACTTCGCTGATGATGTGCACAGCATTTTCGGGAAGTCTGCAAAGTTCGAGCAGGTATGGAACGCCACCAAAACAGCTTTGGGCGCAAACGGCAGAACACCAACCAGCTTCAACATCGTGTTCGTGTCGGCTACAGAAATGCTGCTGCAATGCAACTACATCAATGCGTCGAATTCCGCTTTCGTGGCCTGGTACGATTTCACCATGAATGTATCCAATACCGGAGACATCAGTTTCCAGTATGTTGATAAAGCCCTCAATACCACGGAATACAACAACGGGCGCAACAGCCAGGTACTCGCGGGCTTCAAGCCACTGCGCGACTATTTTGTGAACAACACCTTCAATGGAAGCTGGCTGCCTGAAAACCCTGCATTCCCAGCGTTTGAGCATTTCCTGAAGTACGGCGGGCTCGTAGTGAAAGGGGAAACTGACAATTTCATCCATGGTAAATTTTAACTGAACTGAACATGAAAAAACTACTATATCTCTTTACACTGGCCCTTGCTTTCTGCGGTTGCAAGAAAGACACGGTGGCCTTTTTTGAAGAAACGCCGGAAGAGAGAATGTCGGCAAGAATTGATGAACTGAATGCCCGGCTGCTGGAGGCGGAACACGGCTGGAAAGGAGCACTCACCACTTCGGCCAAAGGCGGATACGGCTTCTACATGGATTTCGATGCTTCCCAGGAAGTGATGATGGTGGCCGACCTGAACAACACCACGGCCACGCAGTCCAAATTATCCACGTTCCGCATCAAATGGGTGATGAACGCCACGCTCATCTTCGACACCTATAATTACATCACCATGTTGCAGGACCCCTCCCCTTCCGTTTACGGCGGAGCATCGGGATCAGGACTGCAAAGTGATGTGGAATTCGAATTCGTGCGCAGCACCAGCGATTCTCTTTTCCTGAAAGGGTTTAAATACAGGAACGATTTTATCCTGGTGAAAGCTACCGCGGAGGAAAAACAACGCTACCTCGGTAACGCATTCAAAACGAACATCGACGCGATCAACGATTACTTCACGGTGAGCCAGAACAATTACGTGGCCGTGAATGGCATCAACAACAAAATCGAGTTCGTGCTGGACAAATCCAATAAGATCGCGCAACTGCAGTTCGTTGACAACGACGGGAAAGTGGTTCAGATAAAAGGCAAATACAATTTCGAAGACATTGGCATCAACTTCGCAGAAGGCTTTACCCTCAACGGGGTTATGTTCACAAAAGGCAAACTGGAGAACGGCGTATTCGTATTGTACACCAAAGAAGGAACCCGGTATGAAACCAAGCAGAACGATATTCCCATCCTTCCGATGAAAACACTCTTCGCCTACAACGGAACATACCGCGAACTGTACATCGGTAACGCACTTCCAACTGGAATTACTTCCGGTTTCAACACAGTTTACCAGGCTTGTGTGGGTAAATTCGCCGCCATGAGCCCTTCGCGCACACTGGTGGACGTGAGGTTCACACTCTCGAACTCCACCACCGCCACGGTTACCACCAGGAACAACAACGGCACCACCACCTTCTCAGCAATAGCCACATTCCGATACACTTATGAAGACGGCGTACTTACATTAAGCAATCCTACCTACGACAACAACTGGACAGCGCGGGTACTTCAGTTAATCGACATCCAGAACTACTTCGCCACCGGCGGGCCTTTTCGTGTAGACTATGTGCAAAGTACCAATCCTAATGTAACGAATATCGGAGGGCTGTACCGGGTTGCCGACAATAGTTCCTTCTTTTACGGATCACTCCGGAAATAAAAGCAACACTTGTTAAACCTGTCGATTGTTACTATGGAACACCATAAGCTTTTCCGCCGGTAATCAACCCTGAACCCGAAACGGAACAGCAATCATGAAGGGCGTATCATTCAAAAGATACGTCCTTCTCTTTTATAACCTTCCCTCACGCAACGCGAAGTTCACGAGTTCCAGGCTGTTCCTCAACCCCGTTTTGGCGAGCATGTTCTTACGGTGACGGTCAACCGTTTGTTTGCTGATGAACATTTTTTCTGCTATCTCCTGGCTGGTGAGGCCCTGCACAAGGCAATGTAAAATTTCTTTTTCCCTGGGCGTGAACAATTCACGGGAAGGCAATTCAATAACCTGATCAACGGGAACATTGTAGAAAGATGGTTCTCCTTCCAGCCCGAGGAACGACAATCCGGAAGGTGTGTTGTCCGTTTTCAGGTGCGAGATATCTGTCTGAACACCCAGCACCCTGATCACAGCGCCGGATTCATCGGTTTGAATGGTTGTGGTCTGCATCAGTATCCAGGTGTAAGTTCCGTCCGTGCGGCGCATGCGGTAGTCGTAACTTACTTTGTACTTCATCACTTTGTCGGGAGGAAGGGTATTGAAGAACTCCGTTACCTTCTGTTCGTGCGAGATGAAACGTCCCTTATCTTCCGGATGCACATTTTCATAAATGTATTCCACCGTGTATTCGGAAGGATGCTTTACACCGATAACCTTCATCACATTTTCGCTCATGAACTCGATTTCCACCCTGCCGAGGTTCACGATGTAATAAAAATAGTCGCCTACGTGAAATATGTTCAGCAGTTTCTTATGCACTTCCAGTTCAAAAGAAGGGTCCGGATCACCTTCTTTGTAGCGGGCAATCTGGTGCCAGGTCTTCTTCATCTCATCGAACTTCAGCAGTTCCGCTTTTTTGTCAGTCAGGGCCATATCAGCACATTATCCGGTAAATTTACGGAATATCGTTTCTAATGCCCGGTATGCGCCAATAAGTCAGTATAACGGCATATATCAACCGCATTTGCATGGTTGGTCTTCTTTGCTAACAGTCACCACAATGCGCGGAATAACAGCGGGAAAATACCTATAAAGGGGTATTGTGCCCGGGGGATAACAGGTTTAATTTCGCGCCATATCAAATCTGAATCAATGAAAACGACTTTCCTCCGCTGGCCTGCCCTCGTCGCAGGCATCCTCTCCTTTACTATTGCATGCAGTAAAAATGGTAATGATGGCGACCCTGAAAATAATGCCCCTCTCGTAACAGCACCCGAAGCCCTGGCAACGGAAAACGGGAAAAGCGGCGGCGTGTACAAAGGTGTTCTGGTGGGATCGACCGGCCATGTAAAAATCGTGCTCCAAAATGGCGAACAATCCGTTTCAGTAACCATGGATGGTGTTACGAAAAAACTGGACAAAGTAACGTTTATTCCATCAGACTGGAGGTCTGGACAGGCCATCACCAACGCGGTATTCGAAAAGGATGGCTGGAAAGTTAGTTTCTCCATTGATGCCGAAGGGAAAGCTCCGGTAGTGAAAGCAGAGATTGCCGGACATGACAATGTTACCGTGACCGTGAGCAAAGAATCGTCCACCCACCTCGTCAAAGGATTTGAAGGCACGATAAAATATGGCAATACCGCTTCCAACAGCGTATTCAATTTCGTAGTGTGGGGCGATTCGCTTCGCGGGGTAGGCCGTATACCCGGTGATACGATAACGTATAGCACGTTCGGTACAATAGCCGGAGGCATTACCCTACAGGGCGTAATCAACAACGCTTCCGTTACCGGAACAATCAATGGCGATGAAGCAACCGGCACCATCAGAACCCCCAATGCTACCGCTACCTGGTCGGCCAGACGCACTTTGTAAAAGATCTCAAAAAGGGGCTGACTGCTTGTATTCAGCCTCATGGTTTATACCCGCTAAATTACGGAAAAGGACGGGACCCGGTGGCGCCGCTACAGCAACACCACCGGGCCCATCCCTTACTTCCAGCCGCCTCCCAGCGACCGGTACACGCTCACAACGGCATTCAGTTGTTTCATCCTCGTTT
>CAMLPA010000056.1 GCA_946481605.1 uncultured Flavihumibacter sp.
AACGCACACAACTGCACCTCGGCGCGGTACTGGTGAGCAATTTCACCAATCACCTATATGCACTGGCTAAAAAGTATTGCACCCAAAATGGTATTGAGTTCTCCCTGCTTCAGCCCCTGATCGAAGAAACAGCTACCAGACTAAGGCAATATGCGCCTGAAGCCGTACAAACGGGCCCTGCCGCAAGAAAAGACCTTGTGACCATACAAAAACACCGACAACTGATTGAACAGGAGCCGGCGCTTTTAAAAGTTTATGATATGTTGAATGAGAGTATTTTGAATTTTGAATGATGGATTTTGAATTTTGGATGGTGGATTAAAATTTCAATCCATCATTCAAAATTCATCATTCAAAATTTACAACACCCCTTTCGTACTGGGCAGGAAGTTGCTCATCGGGTCCCTTCTCACCGCCATGCGGATCGCTTTCGCGAAGGCTTTGAAGATGGCTTCTATCTTGTGGTGTTCATTTTCACCGCGGCAGTAAATATTCAGGTTGCATCTGGCCGCATCGCTGAAGGATTTAAAGAAATGGAAGAACATTTCGGTAGGCATCTCTCCTATCTTTTCGCGTTTAAATTCAGCATCCCACACGATCCAGTTCCTTCCGCCAAAATCAATAAGCACCTTCGCTTCAGTTTCATCCATGGGCAGGGCGAATCCATAACGTTCCATGCCGCGTTTATCGGATAATCCCTTTGCGAAAGCTTCACCCAGGGCAATACCGGTATCTTCTATGGTATGGTGTTCATCGATGTGGAGGTCGCCTTTGGTTTGGATAACGAGGTCCATCTTACCATGGCGCGCGATCTGGTCGAGCATGTGGTCGAAGAAGCCAAGTCCGGTTGCTATTTTCGCTTTCCCGGTTCCGTCCAGGTTCAGTTCCACATGAATCTGCGTTTCACTGGTATTGCGGTCGTGGGTTACCACGCGGTTACCCAGTTTCAAAAAGCGGTATATTTCGCTCCAGTCGAGCGTGGAAAGTGCGATGGTTCCTTCCAGCGCCTGCACGCTATCGCTGATTTCTGCACCACCCAATTTGGGATCAGCATTCAGCCAGATGGCTTTGCAACCCATATTTTTAGCAAGCTGCACATCGGTGATACGGTCGCCAATTACGAAGGAATTTTCGATATCATAAGCAGGGTTGTTCAGGTACTTTGTTACCATTCCTGTTCCAGGTTTTCGGGTAGGGGCGTTTTCATGGGGGAATGTTTTATCGATCAGCACTTCAGCGAAATGAACGCCTTCGTTTTCGAAACTTTTCAGCACGAAATTGTGGAGTGGCCAGAAAGTATCTTCGGGAAAGATATCCGTTCCCAGACCGTCCTGGTTGGTGATCATCACCAGTTCGTAGTCGAGTTCCTGCGCGATTTTGGTCATGAATTCGAAAACATGGGGGTAGAACGTGAGTTTATCGAAGGAGTCAAGCTGGTAGGTGGGCGGGGCTTCGTTGATGAGCGTGCCGTCTCTGTCGATGAGGAGAAGTTTTTTCATTGTTGATTTTTATTGCTTGCGGCAGTGCTGTTATAATTTCAGGTTTTCCCTTTGCGTCTTTGCGAGATATTTTTTCCCGCAACTGCTTTGTGCTGTGCACTGCGCAGCGCAAAGGGGCAAAGACGCAAAGGGCTGTTGAAAGGCTGATTTCTAATTGTTAGGATAGTCTTTCAACGCGGAAATGAGTTTGTTGTTTTCGGCTTCCGTTCCTACGGTGATGCGGAGGCAACCTTCGCAGAGGGTTACTTTGCTGCGGTCGCGTACTACGATGCCTTTTTCGAGGAGGAAGTTATATACTTTGTTGGCTTCGGGCATTTGCACGAGGAGGAAGTTGGCGTCGGAAGGATGGATTTTTTGTACCAGTTCCACCTGGGAAAGAGCCTTGGCGAGTTGGTTCCTTTGATCCACCAAGATGCGGATCATATCGTTTACCATGCCTACTTCTTCGAGCGCTTTCAATACCAGTTCCTGGGTGGCTTCGCTGATGTTGTAGGGCGGTTTTACTTTGTTGTAGATGTTGATGATGCTTTCTCCGGCGAAGGCCATGCCGAGGCGCAAACCTGCGAGTCCCCAGGCTTTGGAGAGGGTTTGGAGTACAACCAGATTAGGGTATTCTTCCAGTTCCTGCACAAAAGAGCGGTGGCGGGAGAAATTGATATATGCTTCGTCCACTACTACCAGCCCGGCGAAATTATTGAGTACGAGTTCAACATCTTCTCGGTTCAAAGAATTGCCTGTGGGATTATTGGGTGAACAGAGCCAGATAATTTTCGTGTGTTCATCAACGGCATCTTCGATGCCTTCCAGGTTCAGTTGATAGGCCGGGGTGAGCGGCACCTTTCTGATTTCCACATCGTTGATGTTGGCGCTTACTTCGTACATGCCGTAGGTGGGCGGACAAATAATGATATTGTCTTTTCCGGGGTCACAGAAAGCACGGTAGAGAATATCGATGCATTCATCGCTGCCGTTGCCGAGGAAAATATTTTCCGGACGTACCCCTTTGATGGCGCTGAGTTTCTCTTTTACTTTCCATTGCAACGGGTCGGGATAACGGTTGTACCATTTGGTAAGCGGGGAACCCAGACTGTTTTCGTTGGCATCAAGGTAAACCGAGGCTTCACCTTTGAATTCATCTCTTGCAGAGGAGTATGGGGTGAGCTTTTTTATATTTTCCCGAAGCAGGTTATTGAGATCGAACATGGGAGAAATTTTGAATGATGAATTTTGGATGATGAATTTTGAATGATGGTTGTTCTTTCATTCAAAATCCATCATTCAGCATTTATAATTATGTATTAACTCTCACTTTAACGGCGTTTGCGTGCGCATCAAGTCCTTCAGCTTCGGCCATGGTGGTAACGGTTTCGGCTATGCGGTGAAGTCCTTCCCTGGAGAGTTGCTGAAAGGTGATTTTCTTTACAAAACTATCCAGGCTCACGCCGCTGTACGCGGTGGCGTATCCGTTGGTGGGCAGGGTATGGTTGGTGCCTGAAGCGTAATCTCCGGCACTTTCAGGAGAATAATGCCCCACGAATACCGATCCCGCATTAACCACCATACCGGACAGTTCCTCCGCCTGATCGGTCGCGAGTATAAGGTGTTCCGGCGCGTATTCATTCAGCAGTTCCATGGCTTCAGTGGCTGAACCCAATACTACGGCCCGGCTGTTTTCCAGCGCTTTGGTGGCGATGGGGCTACGGGAAAGTGCCGCCAGTTGCTCTTTCAAAGCTTTATTCACGGATTCTACTGTATTAATGTCTGTGGTGACGAGCAACACCTGGCTATCCGGACCATGTTCCGCCTGGGAAAGCAGATCGGCCGCCACGAAAGCAGGATTAGCAGAAGCGTCCGCAAAAACGGCCACTTCGCTCGGACCAGCGGGCATATCGATCGCGATGCCGGATTGCTGTACCAGTTGCTTGGCGCAGGTCACAAACTGGTTGCCCGGACCGAATATCTTATACACCTTCGGCACGCTTGCTGTTCCATAAGCCATGGCACCGATGGCCTGTACGCCACCCGCCTTGAATATTTTAGTAATGCCTGCTGTTTTAGCCGCATAAAGAATGGCGGGGTGCACCAACCCGTCTTTGCCGGGAGGCGTACACAATACAATCTCTCTGCAACCCGCCATGGCAGCGGGAATGCCTAACATCAGCACCGTGGAAAAGAGGGGCGCTGATCCACCGGGAATATACAGTCCAACCTTTTCAATGCCAACTGTTTTTCGCCAGCACACAACACCGGGCATGGTCTCCACTTTTTCAGGCGCCTGTATTTGTTGCTGGTGGAACAATTTTATATTGGCTGCAGCCTGGTTGATGGCGGCTTTCAAGGGTTCGGGAATCGCATCCGCGGCCACCCATTCTTCAGCGGACAGGGCAGGTTGCGACAGCGTAACCCCATCAAATGAAGCGGTATACTTGAGCAAAGCAGCATCTCCGTTCTGACGGATATCATTCAGAATGGCCGACACCTTTTCTTCCAGCGCCGCGGCATTCATGGCCGGCCGGCTGATGATACCGGGCCAGGATTCGCGGGTGGGTTGTAGATAGACCTGCATAACTTGGATTTAAACAATCATTTTTTCGATGGGTACCACGAGGATGCCTTGCGCACCAGCGTCTTTCAACTTTTCAATAATGTCCCAAAACTCGTTTTCGCTGAGTACACTATGAACGGAACTCCAGCCGGATTCAGCGAGCGGCAGAACAGTCGGGCTCTTCATACCGGGCAAGAGACCAATGATTTCCTGCAGGCGGTCGTTGGGCGCGTTCAGCAGTACATATTTGTTGTTCTTGGCCTTCTTCACAGAACGGATGCGGAAAAGCAACTTTTCGAGAATGGCCAGTTTTTCCGGGGCCAGTTCGTTGTTGCGGATCAGTACAGCCTGTGATTTTAATACGGTATCCACTTCTTTTAACCCGTTCATAAATAAAGTGGAACCACTGCTCACCAGGTCAACGATGGCATCTGCCAGACCAATACCGGGCGCTATTTCCACGGAACCGCTGATCTCATGTATTTCTGCAGTCACACCTCTTGCTGTCAGAAAATCTTCCAGGATCACCGGGTAAGAGGTGGCGATTCTTTTACCCTGAAGGTATTCCACACCGGTATATTGTTCGTTCCTGCTAACGGCAACAGACAACCTGCATTTTCCGAAGCCCAGTTGTTCTACTTCGGTTACCTTCTTTTTTTTCTCAAAAACCACGTTCTCTCCCACGATCCCGATATCGGCCACGGCATCTTCCACGTATTGCGGAATATCATCATCGCGGAGGAAATAAATTTCCAGCGGGAAATTATCTGATTCCGTTTTCAACTTGTTCATACCGTTCTTTACGTCTATGCCACAGTCTTTAAGCAGTTTTACCGAATCATCGTGCAGCCTGCCGGATTTCTGGATCGCGATCTTGAGTTTCATGTTTAATGTTGTTGTGAACGCCTGTAAAACAAAATGGGCCTACCTTCCGGTAAGCCCATTGCAGTATGTTTGTACACATAGCACCACCGGCCTACCCCTGGGGCAAGTAATGATGATGATGTTTATGTGTAAAGGTGTTCATGTGTTGAATCGCGGCAAAAATAAAGCAGTCCTTCTTTCCTGCCAAAAAATATTGTGCCCGGTTGTTGTTAATTTTAGGAGATCAACTAATACGACCGGAAACATGCTGAAAACTTTTAAACTGAGCTGGCTGCTCCTTGCGGTACAGTTCACCTTTGCACAGGATAAGGACCAATACCAGGAACCTCCTAAGGCCATTATGGACATTGTTCTTGCCCGCCCCACTCCACAGGCAAATATTACGCAAAAGGCCGACTGGATCCTGCTCACGGAGCGGAATGAGTTCCTCACCGTGGAAGAATTGGCCCAGCCGGAAATGCGCGTCGCCGGTATGCGGTGGAACCCTAAAAATGCCGGTCCAAGCCGCAGCACAGGCATTGGTGCTATTTACCTGCAGGAAGTGGCAGGCGGAAAACGCTATGAAATTTCGGGATTACCCGAAAACCTCCGGGCATCAGACATCAGATGGAACCCGGATGAATCCGCTTTCGCGTTCCTCAACAGTACAAATACGGGCCAGGACCTATACAAAGTAACGCTTGCGGAGAAAAAAGCCATTAAGGTAAACAGCCGCCCCATTAATGCAGTAATGGGCAATGCTTACACATGGGCGGGAAAGAATGCCCTGGTATATAAAGTGGTTCCGGCCGGTGCTGGCGAAATGCCTGCCGCTCCCAATGCGCCATCCGGCCCGGTGGTCCAGGAAAGCGCCGGTAAAACGGGCGCATCGCGTACTTACCAGGACCTGATTAAGAATCCTTATGATGAAGCGCTTTTTCGTTACTTCGGCACCGTTCAACTTGTACACCATGACGGTAATGCTGAAAAAAACGTTGGCAACCCGGTGCTGCTGAGAAGTTTCTCCCTTTCCCCCGACAAAAACTTCCTGCTGATCACCACCGTTCAACCACCTTTCTCCTACTTGGTTCCCGCTTCCGGCTTCCCTCATACCGTAAGCGTCTGGAATATGGAGGGAAAAGAAATCAGAACAGTGGCCCGGAACCCATCCTCCGAAGGCACACCCATCGGCTTCGATGATGTGGTGGATTTCCACCGCAACTTTTCCTGGAGAAGTGATAAACCCGCTGAACTCGTTTATGTGAAGGCGCTGGATAAAGGACTGGGCAAGTCTGCCGCCCCTTATCGTGATGCGGTGTATACTATTGATGTCGCCAATAATGGCGAACCTAAAGAACTTGTTCGCACGAAAATGCGTTTCGCGGGCATCATTTGGGGTAACGACCGACTGGCCCTGCTGAATGAACGCTACGCTGCTACGAGGACTATGCGGATGAACAAACTCGATCCTTCTACGGGAAAAATAGATTCCGTTTTCCAACGCAGAATAGATGATTCCTACGCCGATATCGGATCCCCGCTCACCGTTCCCAATGCTTTCGGGCAGGATGCGTTGCTGGTATTAAAGAATGGCAACCTCATCCTCCGCTCCCAGGGTGCGTCTCCCGAGGGCGACCTGCCTTTCATCAGCCAGTTTGATGTAAACACGGGTAAAAGCAAACAACTCTGGCGCTGCCAGCCGCCGTTTTATGAAAATGTGGTCGCCGCAATAGACGCGGAAAAAGGTCTTTTCCTCACTGTTCGGGAGAGCCAGAAAGATGTACCCAATTATTATATCCGCGACCTGCGGAAGAAAACGCTTATTGGTAAACCCATCACTTTTTTCACCAATCCCTATCCTATGCTGGAAGGCATCAGCAAGGAAAAAATCAGCTACAAACGAAAGGACGGCATTGACCTTACCGGAGACCTGTACCTGCCGAAAGGATACCGTCCGGGCATTGACGCGCCACTGCCCACCATCATCTGGGCCTATCCCCGGGAATACAAATCGGCCAGCGACGCAGCACAGGTTCGCGGCTCCAAATATACTTTCACCCGCATCGGCTACGGTTCACCGGTATATTGGGTTACCCAGGGGTTCGCGGTGCTCGACAATGCTGAAATGCCCATCGTGGGTGAAAAAGGAAAAGAACCCAACGATAATTTCGTGGAGCAGTTGCAACTGAACGCGGAAGCCGCGATTGGTAAACTGGCTGAAATGAAAGTAGGCGATCCGCAACGCATGGCCGTTGGCGGACATTCCTACGGCGCTTTCATGACCGCCAACCTGCTCGCACACACGAACCTTTTCAAAGCAGGTATCGCCCGGAGTGGCGCTTACAACAGAACCCTTACGCCCTTTGGGTTCCAGAACGAAGAACGCACTTACTGGCAAAACCCCGAAGTGTATTTCAGGATGTCCCCCTTCAGCTACGCCAACAAAATCAAGACCCCGATTCTGATGATTCATGGAGAAGCCGACAACAATCCCGGCACTTTCCCCATCCAGAGTGAGCGCCTTTTTAATGCCATCAAAGGCCATGGCGGAACGGCAAGGCTCGTGTTCCTTCCGTATGAAAGTCATGGCTACTCCGCCCGGGAAAACATTCTCCACATGCTCTGGGAGCAGGACCAATGGCTGAAAAAACATTTATTACAAAACAAGCAACCATTTTAAAAAACCATTCATCTTCCTAACATTGCGTACCTTCCGTACATATCACCCTGTTTTTCCCAGCCTCACCGTAACGTTGGTCTTTACCCTATGTTCTCTTTTTGCCACAGCCCAACAGGTGGACAGTATTTATTTCCACCCCTATACCGACAGCCTTAAAAAAGGCACGTACAACTACATTAATGTGGATGGACTGCTGAAGAATGGCCGGTATATCCCCCTCGATTCCACGCACGTAGAATTTACCGCCACCCTCGGATTTTTCCGCGGCAACAGCCTGTGGGTACCACTGAACACCCGGGAAGAAAAGGTAACCATTACCGCCACGCTCAGGAAAAACAAAGGCCTGACCAGGAGTTTCACGATATATGTGAAGCAATTGCCCGACAATGAGGTGCTGGAAACGAAGGAAGAGATACTGGAAAGGATGAAGAACGAAGGAAGGGATACCAGGAAAAAGAAGAAAGGTTGAAGAAAAAATAACAACGGGCGCACCATAAACGATGCGCCCGTTGTTATTTATATCATGCAATAAAGCCTGCTTTTGCAACCGCTATTCAACCTCTAAGGCTGAACAGCAGGCCTTCCGTCGCTGGCTTTCAGTATTTCTTATGCGAACTTCTTAGCGTCCTCCAGGAACTGAGCCAGCCCGATATCTGTAAGCGGGTGTTTCAGCAAACCGAGGATGGAAGAGAGTGGGCAGGTACATACGTCCGCACCTGCTTCAGCGGCCTTCACAATATGGAGGGCGTTGCGGATGGAGGCGGCGAGGATTTCCGTTTTGAAGCCCTGTATCTGATAGATATGAGCAATCTGTCCGATCAGTTCCATACCATCCCAACTGCTGTCGTCGATTCTTCCGATGAAGGGAGAAACGTAGGTGGCGCCTGCTTTAGCGGCGAGGATGGCCTGTCCTGCAGAGAAGATCAGTGTACAGTTGGTGCGGATACCATTATCCGTAAACCATTTGATGGCTTTGATGCCTTCCTGGATCATCGGCACTTTCACCACGATGTTGGGGTGGATGGAAGCGAGTTTTTTTCCTTCGGCGATAATGCCGTCGAAATCAGTGGAAACCACTTCGGCGCTGATGTCGCCATCCACGATATCACAAATAGTTTTGTAGTGTTGCATCACAGCCTCTTCGCCGCTGATGCCCACTTTGGCCATCAGGGAAGGGTTGGTGGTTACACCGTCGAGGATACCGAGATCATTTGCTTCTTTGATCTGTTTCAGATCGGCGGTGTCAATGAAAAATTTCATGATTATAGATGTTTTGTTTTGACGAAAATACTGGATTGGGGAGGAACATCAAAATTGAAAACAGCGGAGGGAAGAGATAAAATAAAAAACGGCAAGTTACTTACATCGCACCGCTACAACCGCCTACCCTTGCTGCCTTCCGGCCCTGGGGGATTTAGCAGGAGCTGGTCGTATAAGACTTGCCGACTGCAAATATAGGCGTTTTATCCTGATCCCGAACAGGTTGGAAAAATTTTTGTTTACTGCACGCCTGTACGTCCCTGCAAACTGTTTACCTTTTCGATGCCTACCAGTTCATCCACCCTTCCGCCGAAGGCGCGGAAATACACCAGGATCGTATAAACATTTTCAGTTTCCCAGTTATCCCCTTCGGTAACGGAAACATCGGGTGGAAGATCGGGTTTGGCGGGATCTTTCAGCACATATTCGTAATCGTAATAACCTTGTTTGAGGAACAGACTGGTTTCAAAGAAGTCGCTTTCTTCATTAAAAATCATTCGTGCACCCGGGGCTTTCCCATAATTCGTGAGTTCACCGAACAGCAACAATTCCTTTCCGCGGTAAGCCTGTATGTTTTTCGGCACATATTTAAAATGGACCGTAGCATAATCGCCCTGCCAGAATGGGTTCACAGACTCCATCGGTTGTATATAATACATGCCGTTGTTGTCGCGGTAAAAAGCGCTGCGCAGTTCTTTCCGTTCAGGATCGGGACGGAGGAAAAGTTCTGTTCCGCCGGGTTTATAGTTGGCATTGCTCACACGGTCGCTCTGCAAGCGGAAACTTCTGAGGTCGAGCCAGCGCCATTCCCTTCCCGCGGGGAAAACCGCCTGTTGTTCCGTATTGTATTCCAGCACATTTTGCCGCACAAAAGTGGGCACAAGATTGGTGACCGCATTGTCCCAGCGCTTGTTCTGCAAAATAAACACTTTCACCTGCTGGTTGGGCACCGAGGCCTGAAGGGAGCCAATGTTCACCGAAAACTGAATTTTCTGGTGCGTTCTGAAAATATTCCCATTGAAAGGCTGCTGCACCTGCGCCGCGATCTTCGCTACAGGCTGTACCACCAGGAAACGTTTGGTGAAAGCCATTTTCGAGGTATCACCATTCAGGTAAACCTTCAAAATATAATTGCCGGAACGGGAAGGCACCATATTACGGTCGGGCAATTCGGCCTGGTAATGGGTATACCTTGTGAGGGCTATGGAAGCGTTCCTGTAGGTGCTGATCCTGGTTTGCGAGAATCCTTTGATGAAATCCATGCTGTTGAGCATGGCCGGTGTCCAGTCTGCATTACACAGTTGAAACGTATAATAATAGTTCTTCACATCGGCATCGAGGTCATCGAAATGCAGTTCCAATCTTTCTGAACTCCCCAGGGTGAGGATGGGGTAACCAGTCTGGTTGCCGTAAGGATACAACTTAACCGAAGCGATATTAGGGAGAAAGGTGTTTTCTTCTATCGGCTGCGCGCGCAGCGTTCCTGCAAGGCATATCAGTAATAATACGGCTGTAACTCTCATGAATCGGATAAAGGAGATAAATATAGTTTGTTTGTATGAATTGCACTAAGTTTGAGCGGTACTAAAATCATGCCGTTTGGGTGTTGCAGGTTTTATAGCGCAGCGCATCGCGTTCAACAAACAGAAATCGTTTTCCAGGTTCATCATCCGGTTGGCAATAGCCGCAACCACGGTGAGCGTGGCCGTTATGATCGTTACGTTAGCGATGGTAAACGGCTTCCAGGAAGTGGTGAGCCAGAAGGTGTTCAGTTTCTGGGGACATGTGCGCGTGCAGCATTTTGAACCCAGCAAGGTCACCATTGCAGAAGAACTGCCCATCCAGCGCAATGATACCGTGTTGCGAACCCTTCAAAACAATCCCGCCATCGCTACCATCCAGACTTTCGGTACCCGCTACGCGATGTTGAAGAAGAAGAACAGTGAAAACATGGAAGGTGCGCTGCTGAAAGGGGTAGAAAAAGAATACAACTTCAATACACTGAACGGTTTCTTGAAAGAAGGGCGCTGGCTACAGTTCCAGGATTCCAGTTTCAGCAACGAAATCAATATTTCGGCCTATACAGCCAAACAATTGGATGTGAAGGTAGGCGACACGCTGATCCTCTTCTTTATACAGGCCAACAGCACCACACCCCGTGCGCGTCCACTGAAAATAGCGGGCATTTTCAAGACCGGCATCGAAGAATACGATAAATCCTATGCCATCGGCGACCTGAAACTCATCCAGAAACTGAACGACTGGCAACCTGACGAAATCGGCGGCTACGAAATATTCCTCAAGGACTATGAGCAGATGGACTCCGTAAGTTACCAGATTTACGAGGAACTACCCGCCGCCTGGAACAGCCGTACCATCCGGGAAATTTACCCCAATATCTTCGACTGGCTGAACATACAGAACATGAACAAAGGTGTGGTGATCACCATTATGATCGTGGTAGCCATCATCAACCTCATCACCTGCCTCATTATACTCGTGCTGGAACGTACACGTATGATTGGTATCCTGAAGGCGGTCGGGATGCCCGACTGGTCCATCCGTACCGTATTTCTTTACCATGCGTCCATCATTACGGGAATGGGCATTGTACTGGGACTGGCCGTAGGGCTGGGTGTGTGTTTACTGCAACAAAGCACGGGAATTATTTCGTTGAATGAAGAGGCCTATTATATGGCGGTAGCGCCTATTAAGATTGTATGGTGGCAGGTGCTTGCAGTGGCCATTGGTACGCTGGTAGTGTGTTTTGCCACGCTGGTGGTGCCCACGGTGGTGATCAGGATGATTAAGCCGGTAAAGGCGATACAGTTCAGGTGAGCCTTACACCCTCAGCCACCCCAGCAGCACCCCTGTTGCCATGGCCGCATTCAATGATTCAGCCTTCCCGAAACGGGGTATCATGATTTCCTGGTCCACTTCGGACCGAAGCGCATCGCTGATCCCATGCGATTCGTTACCAATCACAATCACTGCTTCTTCAGGCACTTCCAGTTCGCGGATGTCTTTCCCTTCCAGTGTAGCGGCCCAAACGGGGACCATGCCCACCTGTTGGAGCAGTGCTGACGTTTCCATTTCAAAACAATGCACCCTCAATATGCTGCCCATGGTGGATTGCACTACTTTGGGGTGAAAAAAATCAACAGAGTCTGGCGTGGCAGCCACTTGCGTGATGCCGAACCAGTCGGCCAGGCGGATGATGGTACCCATATTTCCAGGGTCTTGGATCGTTTCGAGGAAGAGGCTGATCCTGTTGCGGGGATCAAAAGCCAGAGCGGGCTGGGGTTTTCTTACCAGCGCCAGCACCTGGTTGGGTGTGGTGA
>CAMLPA010000057.1 GCA_946481605.1 uncultured Flavihumibacter sp.
CGGTAATCGTCTGTATTGTTTTCATAATAACTCAGGTGTGCGGCAGAAGTAAGGGAGAACACCTGCGTTCCCTCCTGGGAAAGAAAGTTGATCGAATACTGCGAAAGGTTGTTCACCTGTAAAGCGAAGAGGTGCTCGGTTGCACCGCAGAGGTCTTCACCGCTGATAAGATCAGCCTGCGGCGTGAAGGAGAATTTTCCGGAGTTCACCACAGCAGTTGCGCTGGCACGCGCCTTTTCGTAGTCGCCCATATACAGGTATAGCCTGGCGAGCAATCCTTCCACCGCGTAGTAATTCAGGTGCAACTGCCTGTTCATGAGGTAGCCGTTGTCTTCAAACTCTGTAACCTGGCGGCCGGTGTAAATTGGGTCTACTTTCAGCAATTCTTTCGCGGCGAGCAGGTCGTCGAGAATTTTCTTCGCCACTTCCTGCACGGTAGATTGCTGTGTTTGCTGCGCGGTGTACCTCGTAACATAAGGAATAGCCGGTTGTGAAGGATTCACCGTGTACGCGGTGCCGAAGCAACGCAGCAGATCGAAGTGCATAAAGGCGCGCAGCGCCAGCGCTTCTCCTTTAATGATGCGGTAATTGTCTCCGGTGAATACTTTGTATTCTTCAATATTTTCAAGAATATTGTTCGCGTTGCTCACCGCTTCATACATATTGCTCCACACGTTATCGATCCTGGTTTGCGAGAGGGCTGCGGTATAATTGTAATTACCGTCATCATCATACGCAGTAGGTTTTCCGGCCCATTCCTGCGACAACACGCCCATCATGCCGTACGTAAGTTCCTTTCCATACAGCGCCTGGTTGGTGAGTATGGTATATGTTCCGGCGAGCGCTTCTTTGAAACCCGCTTCAGACCGAAACAATTCAGATTCCTTGATCTGTGAATTCGGCAACACATCGAGCCACTTCTTGCAGGAGGATGCACCCAGCACAAGCGCGGCCAAAAGAAATATTAAACTGATCTTTTTCATCTGCTGTAATTAAAAAGTGGTTTGAATGGAGAAGGAAAAAGTACGGGCAAACGGATAATCGGTTCCGCGCTCTGTTCTTACATTGGAAGCGACGAATACTTCCGACATGTAAAACCCAAGTTTAAGGTTTTGCATGCCATACTTTTTAATGTTCCGCCATTTAAAATCATAGTACGCATTGAGGGAGGAAAAGGTAAGGTCCGACTTTGTTTCGTAGAACCGGGTGGTGGGACGCGTTACCGTTGGTGTGCTGGATATTCTTTTGAAATAAGTAACATCACCCGGAACCTGCCAGGTATTGTTCAGCACGCGGCTGTCCACATTGTTGGCGATGTTCACATTCTCCACCCTGTTCACCAGTGTACTGTTGTAGAAACCGGCATCCAGGGTATAACGCATTGAAGCGGACAGTCCCCAGCCTTTGTACTCCATGCTCATGCCAAAGTTGCCACGCAGTTTGGGATCGGTAACACCTGCCACTACCTGGTCGTCGGCATTCCATACATAAGTTGTTTTGCCATCTTTGGAAAGGAACATTTCCGAACCGGTGGCTGGGTCAATTCCGAGTGAAGGCACAGCCCAGATGGAACTGATGGATTGTCCTTCCTCGTAACGGGTTTTGGGTGCGTTCAGGTTCGTGGTACTTTGGTCCTGTTCTTTGTTCTGCGCACGGAGCGCGTCGGATATCTTTGTGATCTTATTGCTGTTCCTTGCGAAAGAAGCATTCAGCGTTATAAAGGATTGCTTCTTCGTGTTGGAATACGCCATATAACTCACCGTTCCTTCAAAGCCTTTCGTTTGGAGAGAACCGAGGTTCTCTTTAAACGAACTGAATCCGGTAGAAGTAGGCAGGGTAAAATCGATGAGCAGGCTGTTCGTATTGCTGAGGAAATAATCGAACCGAAGGTTAAGTTTGTTGAATAATTTCATATCCACGCCCGCATTGTAATCCATTGTTTCCTGCCATTTGAGGTTATCGTTCGCCAGCGCGTAGAGGTATGCACCGGGAATATTATCGTAGGTGCTGCTGGTGAAGAAATTGTAAGTAGCCATGGCCTGGTATGGACTGAAGTTCTGGCTCCCGGTTGAGCCTACAGAACCCCGGACCTTGAGCGTATTGATGTGCTTCTTTCGGACGAAAAATTCCTCGTTGTGTATATTCCAGCCCAAGCCCACGGACCAGAAATCGCCCCAGCGGCTGTTTGCCCCGAATACAGAAGAAGCGTTCCGGCGCATACTGAAATCGGCAAGATAGCGGTCATCATAAGAATAGTTCCCAAAGCTGATGATCCCCACTTCACGTTTGTTGGATTCAGTTCCGAAGGGCACGCCGTTCTCTTCATATTGCCGCGCGAAAGTGATAAAATCAACGCGGTTGTTGAGGAAGCCCCAGGCCGTCATGCCATGACTTTCATTTTTAAACGCTGCCATATTAAAACCACCGTTCACGAAGAACACGTGTTTGCCGATGTTCTTTGTCCAGTTGGCATACAGGTCGGAACTCAGTGAGGTGCTTTCCCCATCGCTCATGCGGTAGGAACCACGGTTGTAAAACGATTCGCCGGTCCACAGCGCAAAGCTGGTATGATCTCCAGGAAGGAATACTTCTGAAGCGTTCCCATTGTAGGTGAATCCTACCCTGGCAGTGATCCGCAGGTTATGGAGCGCCTGGTATTCCGCATAGAAATTCTCCGTAATCTCATTGTATTTAGAGAAATTCTTCGTTTCCAGTTGCGCGTTGTACAACGGATTGAAATAATAGATTGGCGTTGCGGAAGCCGAAGACTGGAATGAACCAAGCAGTTTCTGTGTGTTACCATAAGCATCCACAGGCCTGAAATATGAATTCAGCGCGGTGTATTCAGAGAAATTCCCGTAAGGCGAATTGTTCGATTTATTGAAAGTAACATTGAGGATATTTCTGAAATTCACTTTTCCGTTCCTGTAAGAAAGGTTGATGGTTCCCCCCATGTTTTCCCGGTTCGATTCCTTCATCACACCCACCACATTGTTGTAGGTAAGATCAATGCCGTAGCGCATCGAAGAAGTTCCGCCTTCCAGAAAAAGTGTATGCTTGTTACCAAGTCCCACACGCAAAGGTTTCGACATCCAATAGGTGTTCACGCCCTCTTCCACATTTTTCAGGATACCATTGTATTGCTCGTTGAGGAACTGTTGCACGAAGGGTTGTGTGGAAGTGTAACGACCAGCATTTTTCTCCACCTGCAATTTCTCGCGCGCATTGGTAAGCCGGTACGAATTGAGATCGGGCACCTCCACGTTAAAGTTACCATTGTAAGAAACGCGCATCTCCCCTTCTTTGGGGCGGAGCGTTTCAATGACCACCACGCCGTTGGCGGCTTTGGCGCCGTAAATAGCTTTGGCAGCGGCATCCTTCAGTAAAGTGATGGAGGCGACACGGTTCATATCGAGGTCGTAGATTTTCTGGAGACTGGCCTCGAATCCATCGAGGATAAACAGGGGTTCGTTGGGATTCCCTGCGTATTCCCCACGCACATCGTCGAGACCAGATTTTCCACGCAACTGAATATCGGGCAGCGCATTAGGATTGGAGCCCAGGCTCAGGTTCTCTGTGATCACAAAAGAAGGGTCCAGGTTCTG
The DNA here is from genome assembly GCA_946481605.1 of uncultured Flavihumibacter sp. The sequence continues at coordinate 3,606 of CAMLPA010000057.1, forward strand.
CAAACTTTGCAACACGTTGCGGTTACCCACGCGTTTAAGGTCTTCGGAAGAATAGCTCACGGCAGCGCCGGTAAAGCTGCTCTTCGACCGGTTGGCGTAGCCCGTTACCACCACCTCTTCAATTTCTTCTTCTTTCTTCTCCAGCACTACCACCAACGGCAGCTTCATATCAGGCTTCAGCTCAACTTCTTTTGTTTTGAACCCTGTATGACTGAATAACAATACACCTTCCAGCTTGTCGGGAGAAAAAACGAAATCGCCCTGGTTGTTGGAAGCCGTACCAATCTTTTTATTGCCTTTCAACAAAACAGACACATTGGCCAACGAGCGTCTTTCATCATCAAACACTTTACCGATGATTTTTGGGACCACCTTCATGGTGGTGGCCGGCACCTGGGCATGAGTTGCAACAGGTCCGAGCATAGCGGCCAGGAACAGCGCCACATACAACTTCAGCACTATTCCATGGCGGAACGGATGGTTCATAGCAGAATGATTCACAGTTTAGAAATGGTTTACAAAATGAATGGTTACGCTGTGCGCAAAGCCTTCAGGCAATACGTTCAAACTGAAGGTTCAGCGCTCCGCAGCGCAACACATTCCATTTTAAGAAAAGGGGAAAAACAAGGGAAACGCGTACCAGGCGCTGGTGTGCACATAAGCTGTTGGTTTTGGTTGTTGTTATAAAAATGCTTTGGTTGTAATTACTATGTTGCGCAGCAATACAGTGGCACCTATTGCTGACATATCTTTCGTTATAGGCATGCCAATCTCCTTACGGTATATACCTACCGTTCATACAGGCAAAACAAAGTATTTGATTAAACTGCGCTCTAGTTGAAACAAACTTTCACCACATTGTCCACCATCGTGTAGGAGAACATCATTTGTTTCGACATATCATTCATCAGCTCAGGAAAGGTTACATTGGAAAACTGTGCCGTGTACGCCGGCTTCTTCACCTCTTTTACCTCATTGGAAGCGCAGAGTTCCAGTACAATACCATATTTATCGCGGAACACGGCCGCTATATCATTAAACGAAGCATTGTTAAAATCGACCCGCAGCGCCATCTGGTGCAGTACGGCCATCCGTTCCGTTTCACCCAGTTTACTCAGCGCCACATCATTAATCATGAACTTGTTCATCCTGGTAGACTTCACCGAATGTTTCGCCATAGCAGCAGAATCATTGTTTTGAAATCCGATAGTGGTGACCATTGCTTTGACCGCTGAAGATTGCTTTGAAGCAGTTACTTTCGTGCGCTTTTCTACGAACGCCTCTTCTTTCTTCACTTCAATCTCCTTCACCACATCCGCCTTCATCAGCAATTCCGCTGTATCCGAAACCGGTGGCGCAATTTTTTCCTGCGTTACACTAGCCAATGGATTGCTTTGCTCCATTGTGTTTTCGCCAGACCTCAAATACACGGCTGTCGCCACAATCAGACCAATCACCGCTGCGGCCGCCGCAACCCGTGGAAGGAACCTGCGCAAGGTATTGCGTTGCTTTACGTCCTGCTGTACCGGTTCATCCTGCGCCTGCACATGCTCGTCCCAATACGTCTCGAGAAACTGATCGAATGCCGCTTTGTTCATTGGATCGAGCAACCAAAGCTCCACCGCTGCCGCTTCTTCTCCGGAACAGGTTTTTTCGAAATAACTTCTTAAGACTTCTTTTTTCACGTTGCTGAACGGGTGCTTGGTCAAAAATCTATATACTATACAATCTGGTGCGCGCGTGCACCTAAGGGAGGGAAAAAATATTTTCCGGGGCTGGAGTTAACCTGAAAGTCCCAACTTTTTAAGGAGGCCTTTCACCTGTTTGGTAGACTGATTAATGTGGTTCTCCACCGTGCTTTTGCTTACATTAAGTTTTTCCGCGATCTCCTGATTGGAGTAGCCTTCTATCCGCGAAAGCGCAAAAACCGCCCTTCTTTTTTCCGGCAGTTGGTTCAAAATAGTAAGTAGAACATTGTAAAGCTCGTTGGTATCAGGTTCCAGCAACCGCTCTTCAGCGGGAGGCAGTGCATCCTGGTATTTCCTGGCCACGATACGTTTTTTCACCATATTCTGAATATCATTCTTCGCGATGGTGATGAGGTAAGATTGAAGCGATAACCCTTCATTCAGCGTAGCGCGGTGCTCCCATAATTTGATGAAAGTCTGTTGAATCACATCCCTGATATCTTCCCTTTCCCCATTCAGTTTCACCAGGAAAGAATACAATACCGCACTGTACGCGTTGTACAAATCAACAAAAGCCTTTTCATCCCCTTCTTTTAACCGGGCAACCAGTTCCCGCTCATTGGTTAATCGCATAGTCACAAACTTAGGGTGAGCCCATAATTTCACAATGTACAAAAATATCACGCTAAAATAATTCAGCCTTACAAGCGAACGATCTTCAGGCCGCGGCTCCCGGTTAAAAAAATATACTTACATTTGAAATGTAACCGATTTCATTTGAATTGAAATCAGGGCCGTTAACCAATTGCCAACCCATGCCAGCCAGAACGATTGCCTTTTCCTGCCTGCTACTTAGCGTTTATGGAACCGCTGCCGCGCAAACTTCGTATGCGGACAGTATCCGGAACGCTGCGATCCACCACGCCGCCAAAACCTACCTTGAATACATAGGGAGCCAGGCACCTTTATACAACGGACCAGTGTACCGTGACCAACGCGCTTCCATCAACAGCGGGAGCCCGTTTTTTAAAAACGAACAACCTGTTGCCGGCAGCATTCATTACAACGGTATCCTGTATGAAAACATCCCCTTGCTGTTTGATGTATTGGCAAAAAAATTATTGACCCCGATGCCCGGAAATGCTCAAAAATTGATTGAAATAGATCTGAATAAGGTCCGTTTTTTTTCCATCGAAGGAAGCCGGTTCGCACGCATCCCGCAAAACAACGATTTTCTGGAAGTGCTGCACGAAGGCGAAAAAAGCAGTGTTTACAGGATGTACAGGAAGGAAGTGAAAGAAGACCTTTCAGGACAGTTTACGGAAAGAAATATCACAGAAAGCAAAACGGTATATGTGTTGAAAGACGGCCTGCTGCAAAAAATAACCAACAGGAACGCCTTACTGAAGGTTTACACCGACAAACGAAAGGAACTGGGGAATTTTCTCCAACAGGAAAAGCCTGATATGAAAAAGGACCTCGCCCCCGCAGCGATACTGGCAGCGAAGTTTTATGACAACCAGCCTTGAAAACATTAAACCTTACAGCGTGAACAATAAGTTCTTTCTACTTTTATTATTCTTCTTTGCCTGTTGCCGGAACAACGCGGCCATAGCGCAGGCGCAGCCAGCAACGTTGCCGGCCATACAGTACCCATCCATCAGTTACGCGAACCTGTTGGATTCCTTTCAGCAAAAATCAGGCTACAGGTTCTATTATAATATTGCACAACTGGATACCGCAAAAATCAACTTTCAATTTCCGGGTGGTTCCTTGCAGCAAGCCCTGGAGCAAGTGTTCCGGAACAGCAACATGGGTTTCTCCATAGACCAAAAACAAAACGTTTTCATCACGAAAGGCCTGTCCATCACCACCAGGCTCCCGGATGATTTCTACAGCGCGGAAACAAAGAAAAAAACGGCACCTGTCGTATATACACAAGCCGCCACACCCGAGAAGAATACAGAAGCCTACACCGTAGGCGAGCCTGGAAACAGCGCCGCGGACCGCTTCACCGTATCCGGGTATATCCGTGATATGAAAACGGGCGAACCTATTATAGGGGCGGCACTACTCGTGGAAAACGCGCGCATTAATACTATTTCTGACCAATCCGGTTATTTCAGTCTTATGGTGCCGAAAGGAACCAACAAACTGAATGTACAAAGCATGGGCATGGAAGATGCGAACATGGAATTGCTGGTGCAGGGAAACGGACAACTTAATATCAACATGCAAACCCGGGTGGCCACTCTGAAAAACGTGGTCATCTCCGCGCAGAAGTCTACCAACCTGCGGAGCACACAACTGGGTGTGCAGAAAATAGACATCAAAACCATCAAGCAGGTGCCGGTTGTTTTTGGTGAAGCCGATGTGTTGCGCGTACTGCTCACCACACCAGGCGTTAAAACAGTGGGGGAAGCCAGTACCGGTTTAAACGTGCGTGGCGGTGCCGCTGATCAGAACCTGATCCTTTTCAACGAAAGCAATATCTATAACCCGTCGCATTTCTTTGGTATGTTCTCGGCCTTCAACCCGGAAGTGGTGAAAGATGTGGAGCTTTTCAAAGGCAGTATTCCCGCACGTTATGGCGGCAGACTATCTTCCGTGGTGCACATCAACGGCAGGGAGGGCAATAAAAAAGAATTCTCCGGATCGGCGGGTATAGGCTTACTCACCAGCAGGGCTTTGATAGAAGGTCCCGTTGTGAAAGACAAAGCATCTTTTATCCTCGCCGGACGCACCACTTACGCCGAATGGCTGCTGAACAAACTCCCCAGCGAATACAGGAACAGCAAAGCTTCCTTCTATGATATAAACGCCATTTACCACCACGAACTCAACAAGAACAATACGCTCCACCTCAGCGCGTACACGAGCCGTGATCTTTTCAACCTGAACAGCGACACGTTCTACCACTATAAAAACCAAAACATATCCGTGAAATGGAAACATGTTTTCAACAGCAGGTTTCATACTGCATTCACAGCCGGACACGACAAATATGCCTACAGTATTTACAGTGAAAAGAATCCGGTTAACGCTTACGATCTGTCTTTCCGCATCGCGCAATCTTATTTCAAGGCGCACTTCAATTACCTCCTCAACAACAAGCATACGCTGGAATTCGGCCTGAACACTACCAGGCATAGTTTGCACTCAGGCGATTACCAGCCATTGGGCAAACAATCGCTCGTAACACCCGTGGTAATGCCTGCAGAGCAGGCGTTGGAATCGGCGCTTTACCTCAGCGATCAATTCAAGGTGAGCGCCAACTTCAGTGTGGAAGCGGGCCTGCGTTATTCCCTCTACAATTACCTCGGACCATTCACCGTGAACAACTATGCGCCCGGGGTACCGCGTCGCGAAGACAATATACTGGGCACTACCACTTATGGCAAAGGGAAAAACATCCAAACCTACCAGGGTCCGGAAGTACGGATTGGTATCCGGCAGCTCATCACGCCCACTCTTTCACTGAAAGCAGGATACAACAGCCTCCGACAATACATCCACATGCTTTCCAACACAGCGGCCATGGCACCGACCGATATCTGGAAACTGAGTGATCCCAACATCAAACCGCAGTTCGGAGACCAGGTTTCATTCGGCATATACAAGAACATGAAGAACAATACCATTGAATTATCGGTGGAAGGCTACTACAAGCGCATCAAAAACTACCTCGACTTCAAAAGCGGCGCGGTTCTCGTCCTGAACCCACATGTAGAAACCGATGTAATCGGCACCCGGGGAAAGGCTTATGGCGCCGAGTTCCTCCTTAAAAAAACCACCGGCAAATTCAACGGATGGATCAGCTACACTTACAGCCGTATCCTCCTGAAGGCCGATGAGGCATCAACCGGCGAAGCCATCAACAATGGCAACTATTACCCGGCGAATTACGACAAGCCCCACGATGCCACTTTCATCGGCAATTACAGGATATCGCACCGCTTCAGTGTTTCTTTCAACGCCACCTACAGCACCGGAAGGCCCATCACGCTGCCCATCGGCAAATTTTATTATGCGGATGGCATGCGGACTTTGTATGGCGAGCGGAACAGTCACCGCATCCCAGATTATTTCCGGACCGATCTCTCTCTGAACATTGAAGGGAACCACAAAGTGAAACAGAAAACCCATAACTCGTGGACGATAGGCGCGTACAACCTGACCGGGAGGAGGAACCCCTACTCCGTTTATTATGTTTCAGACAACGGCGTCATCAACGGGTACAAACTTTCCATCTTCGGAAGCATTATTCCGTTCGTGAATTTCAATATAAAGTTCTAAGCCTTAATACAATGGTTTTATTAAAATGAACCGCATGAAAAAAATGATTAACCCGGCATGCCTGCTGCTCACCATACTGTTTCTATGCATCAATGGTTGCCGGGAGCATTACGACGCAATGTTTACCACACCTGAAACAGGATTCCTGGTAGTGGAAGGCTTCATCAACAACGGAACGGAACCTACAGAAATACGGCTTACCCGAACCGTAAAACTGGATGGACCGGCCTCGCCCCTGCCGGAAACAGGCGCCACCGTTTTCGTGGAAAGTAATACAAACAACCGGTTCCCATTGCAGGAGACAGCGCCCGGCATTTACCGCTCCGCGCAACTGGCATTAAACACCAACCAGCAATACCGCCTCCATATTTACGCGAAAGAAAAAGAATATGTTTCCGCCTACTCTGGTATTCAGACTACTCCCGGTATTGACAGCATTTCGTGGGAACAAAACAGCGCCGGCATTCAACTGCATGTACATGCCAACGACCCCGCCAATCAGTCGCGGTACTACCAATGGAAGTTCGACGAAACCTGGGAAACCAACCCACCATTTGTGAGCAACCTGGTATATGGTTACGATGCACAGCAAAGGATCACCGGCGTAGAATACCGTTATCCGAACCGCATGAACGAGCCATCGTTTGTAAGGTGCTGGTCGCAAAAACAATCCTCGGGCATACTGATCGGCTCCACCGAAAAACTTGAAAAAGATGTGGTATTCCTGCCCATTCATTTTATAGAGGCGAATTCCATTAAATTAAGTGTACAGTACAGCATTTTACTGAAACAATACAAACTGAGTAAAGCAGCCTATACCTTCTTACTACAGATGAAGAAAAACACCGAACAATTGGGTTCCATCTTCGATGCCCAACCTTCTGAAATGCCCGGCAACATAACCTGCCTTACCCACCCCGGAGAAGCCGTGATTGGTTTTGTGGAAGTATCGCAGGAAAAAACAAGGAGACTTTTCATTCACAACAACGAACTGCAAAACTGGCGTTACCAAACCGGCTGCGAGGCCACCATTATCGACAACCATCCAGACAGCATTGTAAAATACGGACTTCAACTGATGCCAGCTACTGTTGCCAAAGACGATGAGATTACCGGCGAAATCACTCATTTCACCGCTGCCCCAGCCAGTTGTATCGATTGCCGGCAGAATGGCGGCACCAATGTAAAGCCGGTTTTCTGGCCATAAATACTCTTTTATGAAACGATCTTTCAATACGTGTTCAATACTTTTCTTTTCAACGCTGATCATAAGCCTTACTGTTTTCAGCGGGCGGCTTTTTGCGCAGGACATCCCTATAAAACCTGAAGAAGCACTGCAACGCTTCAGTGGGCAATCGCTCAGGGAAAAATTGTATGTCCACACCGACAAGGCATATTATATGCCCGGAGAAATCATCTGGTTCAAAATATATTGCGCCGATGCTTTCCTCCACAAGCCGCTCCCATTAAGTAAAGTAGCTTACGTTGAAATACTGGACAGCGCCAACAAAGCGATACGGCAGGAAAAAATAGCGCTGAACAATGCTACGGGCAACGGATCCCTTTACCTCTCCCAACAGATGCCTTCGGGCAACTACAAACTCCGGGCCTATACCCGTTGGATGCAGAACGATGATGCGCACTGGTTCTTCGAGAAATCCATCGCCGTGATGAACCTGAACATGCTGCCGCCTGTTAAACCCGTTACAACCCATCGAAAAGCCGCGGTAGCACTTTTCCCCGAAGGTGGGAACCTGGTGCAGGGTATAGAAAATAAGATCGCTTACAAAGCCAGCGACGAAGCTGGAAAAGGAATTAGTTTCAAAGGTTTTTTACTGGATGCACAGGATACACTGTTGCGTTTTGAACCCGAACACCAGGGCATGGGCATATTCGCGTTTACGCCGGAAACAGGGCACAGTTACCGCGCCATCATTATACCAGAGCATGGCGCACCTTTTGAAAAAGCACTTCCCGAAGCACTTCCCACAGGAACAACACTTGCCGTGCAGGAAACGCAAACCGGTTTCGATATCAACATACAAACCAACGAACCCGGGAACGACTCCATCGGGCTACTGGTGCACACACGCGGCATCACCAGATTTCATACGCAACTTAAAATGCAGGCAGGCAAGGTCAACTTCCTGTTGCCCAAATCTGTTCCGGGAGAAGGCATATCTGTTGTAACCCTCTTTAACGGGAAAGGACAACCGCTTTGCGAACGGCTGCTGTTCCGTTACCCGGAAAAAAAACTGAACATCAGCTTTTCTGCCTCGAAACCTGTTTACAACACGCGTGAAGCTGTGGACCTGCTGCTGAACACCGGATCAATGGACAGCGCAGAACTTTCTGTATCTGTATTCAGCATCGATTCCCTCCAGCAACCAGGATCAGGAAATATACTTTCTTACCTGTTGTTATCCTCCGATATCAGGGGCTATATTGAAAATCCGGATGTGTACTTTGCTGAGAA
>CAMLPA010000058.1 GCA_946481605.1 uncultured Flavihumibacter sp.
GGTGAAGACGCCGCCGATTTTTACATCAGGGGCGTGAGTTCGTACACCGGCTCCGCCACACCACTCATTGTAGTGGATGATATTGAAGTGGACCGCTCACAAATGAAAGACATCGATCCCAACGAAATTGAATCACTCACCATCCTGAAAGATGCAGCCACCACTGCTGTATATGGCGTGAAAGGTGCAAACGGTGTGGTGCTCATCACCACCAGGAGGGGCAAAGAAGGTAAACCCCAGGTAACGTTCCGCACCGAGAGCGGTCTTCAGAAACCGACCATCTATTTCAATTTCCTTCCTGGCTACCAGGACCTGTTATTGCTCCGCGAACAAATGCTGGGCTCAAAGCAGGACCCGGTTGGTTTGTACCCCAACCTTTACTCTGACGAATCCATAGAACTTTACAGGAACCAGACATCGCCTTTTACGCATCCCGATGTAAACTGGATCGATGCACTCTCCAAACCCAGTTCCCTTCAGCTCCGCAACAACCTTGATGTGAGCGGTGGTACAAAAAATGTGAAGTATTTCATTTCCGCCGGGTATCTTTTCCAGGATGGGATTATGAAAAATTTCAGCAAGGACCAGGGGTTCAACAGCAATTATTATTACAAACGCTACAACTTCCGTTCAAACCTGGACATAACGGCAACGCCTACCACAAAATTCAGGTTCGACCTTTCCGGCCGTTTCGGTGAAACCAATGAACCCTACATCACCGATCCTAATATGACCGGTGGCGCGTGGCCATTGTGGCGTCAGATTATGTCGGGTGTAATGCCTGCCTGGGGCTACCCTGTTTATACGCCCGACGGCAGCTATGGCGCGCTCACCGGAAAATCGATCAACCCGGTTGGATTGCTCACCCACATGGGGTACCAACGTGAATACGATAATACTTTCAACGCGAATGTAACGGGTAACCAGAAACTCGATTTCCTCACAAAAGGTCTTATGCTGAACGGGACGGTCGCCTTCACCACCATTGCCACAGATTACAAATCGCTCTACCGCACCAATTTCCCCGCGTATGAATACAATGCGTCTACAGGACAATATGTATTGTACAACACAGATCAGAACCTGTTCAGGCTCCCGCCTATGAGTCTGCTGAATACTACTGTGGGTGGTACACAACCGGCCACCACCAAAAGGGTTAACCTGCAGGCTTCTCTTACCTACGACAGAACTTTCGGCAGCCACCATCTGAACGTGCTCGCGCTTTACAACCAGTTCACTTATACCGGAGGCAATGCAGCAATACCAGAAAACTTCAGGGGCTATTCCGGAAGGGTGGAATACGATTATAAAAACAAATACCTGGTTAGTCTGGTAGTAGGTTACAACGGTACCGACAGGTTCAAGGCCAGTCAGCGTTACGGTGCGTTCCCCGCCGCTTCTATCGGATGGAACATCAGCGAGGAAAACTGGTTCAAAGACAATGTAAACTTTATCGATAACCTGAAAGTCCGTGCCTCCTGGGGGCGCGTGGGCAGCGATGACATCGGCGGTTACCAATACCTTTATGAAGAAGTGTACAACAGAAGCACTTCCTCCCAGTATTCCTTCGGCGAAACTACGGTTAGTATGCCCTGGATTGTACCTGGAACACTGAAGAATGAAGATGTGCGCTGGGAAATGGAAGAACAAAAGAACCTCGGTCTCGACCTGCGCATGTTCAAAGGAAAAATCCAGGTTACTGCCGATGTGTTCGATCGTTTCCGGTATGATATTCTCGACAGACCTAAAAGCACGCCATCCTTTGCGGGACTGGGTTCTTCGCTGCCCGCAGTGAACCTCGGCCGCGTAAGCAACAAAGGATACGAGATCGACATCAGCTACCAGAACAAGATCGGGAAACTGGATTACTTCATAAAAGGCAACTACACGTTCGCGAAGAATAAAATACTTTTCAGCGACGAAGTTTCTCCCGCCTACCCGCAACTCGCTACCACCGGAAAGCCCATCGGGCAGTTCTACGGTTATGTGTGGAGCGGTACCTTCTACCGCGATCTCCTGGATATGGACACCAGCGCCAAACCCACAGGAATGGTACTGCCCGGCGCACTTAAAATGGTGGACATTTCAGGCGATGGCATCATCAACGATGCCGACAGAACCGCTATCGGAAATCCCAACAGGCCCAATACTTATTACGGGTTCAGCACCGGCATTTCCTACCAGGGATTCGATTTGTCGCTCATGTTCCAGGGTACCCGCGGGAGCAGTTTCTTTACCGAATTGTTCAGCGTGGGCAACAACGTGAAAACAATGAACATCCACCTGGAAAGATGGACACCCGAAACAGCGGATTACGCGCAGTTTGCAAGGCTGGGTGAAGGCGGTGGCGTGAACGGACAACTTTCCACTTACTGGCTCCGTTCCGCTGATTACCTCCGTTTGAAGAACGTGGAACTGGGTTACAGGATTCCGACGCATATCGCGAAGAAATTAAAGGTCCAGAACATCCGCATATATGGCAATGGATTGAACCTCCATACCTGGTACAACCTGAAGATCTACAACATTGATCCGGAAAACACTTCCAATGGTACCAGCGCATTAAGTTCCTATCCGCAACAAAAAGTATTCAACGCTGGGGTGAGCGTCACCTTCTAAAAAATAATTCCATGAAACAATTGAAATACAAAGGGCTGCTGGTATTAACGGGCATCATCCTGCTGGCCGCCGCCTGCTCCAAAAAGGGGACTGACTTCCTCGATCAGACGGAAACAGGTACGCTCAATGAAGCCCTTACTTTTGCCGACAGTATCCGCACCATGGAGTTCCTGACGGGATTGTACCAGGGCATCTCGAACCATTACAAACAAACCAGCCTCGTGAACTATGGCAGTCTCGCGGATTGTACCGATGAAGCGGAACTGATATGGACCGGCACCAGTAATTATCCCATAATCATCAATACAGGTGGACTTTCCCCGGGTTACGCCTGGGTGACGAACAGTTGGTCGCACTGGTACAGCCGTATCCGCAACGCGGCCATCTACTTGAAAAATGTCAGTAAAACACCATTATCAACTGAGCTCCGGAAAAGAACGTCTGCCGAAGCGCGGTTTATGCGGGCCTGGTATTACCAGCAATTGCTGCGTTTTTATGGCGGAACACCTTTATTGGGCGATTCTGTTTACAGTCCGAGTGACCTCATCAGTTTACCGAGAAATACTTATGCCGAATGTGTGGATTACATCGTGAATGAACTGGATGCCGTAGCCGAAGTATTACCTCCGGTATATACCGGCGCTGATTATGGAAGGGCTACCAAAGGCGCGGCGATGGCATTGAAGGCACGAGTGCTGCTGTATGCTGCCAGTCCATTGCAGAACGGGGGATACAATGGCAGCGATGGCTTCGTGGCTACCGAGGAACAAAAGGCGCTGGTAGGCTATCCTTCGTTTGATGAAAACAGATGGAAAAAAGCGGCTGACGCCTACAAGGCCGTGATAGACCTGAACCTTTATGACCTGTACACCGATCCTTCCAATACCACACCGGGATATGGTTTCTACAAAATGTTCACGCTCCGCATGAACAACGAGGCTATCTTTCAGATCATGGAGGGCAATAACACTTCGCTGGAAGGAATCTGGTTCCCTAAAAGCAGGAGTGGCCAGTCGGCCAGCTACCCCAGCCAGCAACTGGTGGATGCTTTCCCGATGAAAACCGGGCTTCCCATCTCCGATCCCGCATCCGGGTACAATCCCAACGATCCGTATGTGAACCGCGATCCGCGTTTTTACTATACCATCCTCTACAACGGGGCGATGTTCCGGGGTAATACCACCGTGGCACAGTCTGCTGTTTGGACCTACCAGGGCGCGCCTACCGATGGCATGGGGCAGGCATCGGCCACCCGCACCGGTTATTATTGCAGGAAGATGATCAGCAATGAAGCTACGGGTAACTCACAGCGTTGTATACCCGAAATCAGATATGCTGAGGTATTACTTTCTTACGCCGAGGCGCTGAACGAATTCAGCGGTCCCACACAAGCGGTGTACGATGCCGTGGAGAAAGTGCGCGAAAGAGCAGGTCTTTCACCGTTCGCCCTGCCGGCAGGACTTACCAAAGAAGCGATGCGCAACATTATACATGCCGAAAGAAGGGTGGAACTCGCTTATGAAAACCACCGTTACTTTGATACCCGCCGCTGGAAGATAGCCCACGACCCCGAAGTGGTGGTATTAAGAGGTTTGCGGTGGATCAAAGAAGGCAACAATTACAAACGGGAAGATATTGTGGCAGATGCGCGTGCTTTCAACCATCCGGCCATGTACTATTTCCCTATCCCGCAGGCAGAAATGGGACGGCAGCCATTGTTCGTTCAGAATCCCGGCTATTAGATTTTTAACCTTACAGTATATTCTTTTGATGAGAAATTTTTCACTGATCCTTGCTTTATTGCTCGTGGCGGTCCGGGGAATAACCCTGGACCAGCCCCCGGGCGTTCGTTACACCGTACCCTTTAATGCGAACTGGCAATTTAAAAAGGCGGCGCAAAACCAGGCCGTGAAATGGCTGGATACGCGCTGGGAAACCGTTGATCTCCCACACACCTGGAACGCAACTGATATGCAGCAGGGCAAGAACTTTTACCAGGGCGACGCGTTCTACAAAAAGTCTTTTCTAACCGATCCGGCCTGGAACAACAAACGGGTGTTGCTGCGTTTTGAAGGAGTGGGTAGCAAAACCGAAGTGTACCTGAACGAAAAACTGGTGGGCACGCACAAAGGCGGTTACAGCGCCTTCGTATGCGAACTTACTTATGCGCTGAATGCTGCGGGCAACAACGAACTCATCGTGAAAGCCAACAATGAAGCTTCCGAAGAAGTGATTCCTGTTAACCACAACCTGTTCGGCGTGTATGGCGGTATTTACCGCCCCGTAACACTGATAGCGGTGGATAAACTTTCCTTCACGCCTACAGACTACGCTGCTCCCGGTGTTTTTATAAGGCAACAAAATGTTTCCAGTTCCAACGCCGATCTTACCATAACAGCGAAGATCGATAACAAAACAGGCCATGCACAGCAGGCTGAGCTGGAAACCACTTTGTATGATGCTGGGGGCAATACCGTGCGGTCGGTTAAGAAAAACCTTGTTTTACTCACGCAGGGTATGCAGGTTTTTACATTGAATATGTCGGTGAAAAAACCACACCTTTGGAATGGGGTGAATGACCCTTACCTTTACAGGGCCGTCACCACCATTTCATACAACGGAAAGGTGGCGGATAGCATAGAACTCCCGGTAGGCATCCGGAAATTCGAAATCGTTGGCGGGGAAGGATTACTGCTTAATGGGAAACCTTACCGCCTGAAAGGTGTTTGCCGGCATCAGGACTGGTGGGGTTATGGCAGTGCACTCACCAATGCGCAACATGCCGCCGACCTGGAAACCATCCGCGAAATGGGGGCCAACTCCATCAGGCTCGCGCACTACCAGCAATCGGAATACCTCTACAGTAAGGCCGATAGCATGGGGCTGATCATCTGGGCAGAAATTCCTTTTGTGAACGCCAGTAGCGGGAAAGAAGGCGATAACGCAAAACAACAGATGATGGAACTGATCCGCCAGAACTACCACCATCCTTCCATCTATGTGTGGGGTATTCACAATGAAGTGTATGCGAAATCTCCGGCCGATCACGTGCCGTCGCTTACCGCCGAACTCCATGCGCTGGCTAAAAAAGAAGACCCGGATCGTTATACGGTAAGTGTGAACGGGTACGGAAATATGGACCGCGTGGAGAACCAGCTTGCCGATATCCAGGGCATGAACCGCTACTATGGCTGGTACGAGGGAAAGACCACGGACCTTGAAAAATGGATCGTTGGATTAAAAGCGCAGTACCCGAAATACAAGGTGATCCTGGCTGAATATGGTGCCGAAGGCAATGTTGAGCAGCAGGATGAAAATCCGCCTGCACGCTTCGATCCTGTAAGCGGCAAATATTTTCCCGAGCAACTGCAAACGCGGTACCACGAAATACAATGGGGGATCATCGAAAAGAATCCATACCTCGCTGCTTCTTACGTCTGGAACATGTTCGATTTTGCCGTGCCACTCTGGAACAGGGGAGGCGTACCAGCCCGCAATATGAAGGGATTGGTGAGTTTCGACAGGAAAACAAAAAAAGATGCATTCTACTGGTACAAAGCCAACTGGAGCAAAGACCCCGTTCTGTATATATCAGACAGAAGGCTGAACAAAAGAAAACAACCGGTAACCAATATCACTGTATATTCCAATACAGGGGTACCGGAACTCTATATTAACGGTAAAAAAACGGATGCACCACAACAGGGAACCACGCAGGTTCACTATATATTTGAACGGATAGAATTGAAAAAAGGCACCAATGCCATTGAAGTTAAAACAACAGTGAAAGAGAAAAATTTCACTGATTCTGTAACCTGGGAACTATTATAAACAATGCGAAAATTAATCAGAATATGCTGCGCTTCCGCGTTTGCCCTCCTTACTTCATTTTCTGTGCTGGCGCAGGGAACGGAAAAGAAAACACTCAAATACGGTGCGCAGTATTCCGGTAAAAGAACGGATGCCGCCATGAAACGCTTTAGGGAACACCATTTCGGACAATTCATTCATTGGGGATTGTATGCCATTCCCGGGGGGATATGGAACGGTAAGGCATACAACTACGCGGCCGAGTTCCTCAAATCCAGCGCAAAGATTCCTTCTGCTACCTGGGACTCACTGATGTACCAGTTCAATCCCCAGAAATTCAATGCGAAAGCATGGGCGAAGATGGCGAAAAATATGGGCGCGAAATACATGACCATCACCACCAAACACCACGAAGGCTTCTGTCTCTGGCCCAGTAAATACACCGATTTTCATGTGGGAAATACACCATATAAAAAGGATATCCTGAAGGAACTGGTGGAAGCCTATAACGCGGAAGGAATTGATGTGAATTTCTATTATTCCGTACTCGACTGGCACCACCCGGATTGGCGCTACGATATCAAAAACCAGCAAGACAGTATCGCCTTCAGGAACTACCTGAACTTCGCTTTCAACCAGTTGAAAGAACTGGCAACAAACTATCCCACCGTAAAATGTTTCTGGTTCGATGGCACCTGGGACAACAGCGTTAAAAAGAATGGCTGGTGGACGCTTGAAGTAGAAAATATGCTGAAAGCCACCACTCCCGGTATGATCGTGAACAGCCGGCTCCGGGCCGATGACTTCGGTGCAAGACATGCCGATTCCAATGGTGATATGATGGGCGATTACGCTTCCGGCTACGAACGCCGTTTGCCCGATCCCATCAAAGACATCAACGTCACCAAAACAGATTGGGAAGCCTGCATGACCATTCCCGAAAACCAATGGGGCTACCACAAAGACTGGAGCCTGAGCTATGTAAAAACACCGCCCGAACTCATCGAAATGCTCGTGCACTGCACTTCAATGGGTGGAAACTTCCTGATGAACTTTGGTCCGCAGGGCGATGGCGCCATTCGTACAGAAGAGCAATACATCGCTGCCGAAATCGGCGCGTGGATGAAAGCCAACAGTGAAGCCATTTACGGGTGCGTTTACGCGGGCTGGAAAAAACAGGATTGGGGTTACTATACAAAGAATCCCAAAACAGGGAAAATATATATGGTCGTTTTCAATCAGCCCCTTTCCGGCATCGCAAAAATACAGACACCGGATAAGGTGGTGATCAAAAAACAGTATCTCCTCAACAAACCTTCATCGATCCTGCAATTGAAGGAAACGCAGAAGAACCAGTTTAACCTGTATCTTCCCGCAACCACCGGAAAGACTCCGGTGGTGATTGTATTGGAAACGGTCAGTGGTGAAAACACCGGTAACTACCAGGATGCGAAAACCTGATGGGTATGGTATAAAGCCACAATATTGCTTTCAAAGAAAACTAAGAAATCAACGCCGGAACATTTTTTAATGATCCACCGAATAAGCTCATCATTTCAACTAGGAGTAGGCGTCAGCCCCTGCACTAAAAATAAAAACCTTCTACAAATACTGACCGTGCTTTAATTCATTATATCCGCAATCATGCAGTAAACAAACATTCCACACACAACAAGCCAATAATGTACTGAACACAACCGGAATTAATTACTTCAAATTTTATACTGAAACACATCGCATCCGATAAACTATATTACAAAAAAACACAATCGCCCCTCTCCCCCCGGGAGAGGGGAAGGGGGTGAGGCCCCAAAACCTGCAACAATGAACCATCCCTCTAAAAACCGCTTCCACCTGCCAAAGCTAAGGCTGCTCGTTACCCTTCTGATGGTAACCTGCTGCGCCCAGGCCCAGCGCAACCTGCTAAGCAATGCCGCAAAAGAAAATTCTGAAGCGATGGAAATGCGGTATATCGAATCCTGGCGCACGGCCCGGAAGATCAGGCTCAACAAAGCCATTGCCGCTTTACCCGACAGCGTGAAATCGCGCCTGATCGCCGCTGCCGAAACAGCTTTAACTTTCGACTGGCCAGTGCTCCCCTCTTCGCTTTACATGGACTATAAACTTACCGGCACCCGTGTGAACTATGAAAGAAAAAGCAGCGAACGAAGAAGGATATTCTCCCAACTGGTGATCGGTGAAATACTGGAAAAGAAGGGCCGTTTTATCCCCCAGATCACCAACGGATTATGGGCCATGCTGGAAGAAAGTTCCTGGGTGGCGCCCGCGCACATCGTGGTGCAGAAAGGAGGTGCGGGATTACCCGATCCCTTCCAGGAATACATTGACCTTAACGCTGCAAGAACGGCGGTTTCCATTGCGGAGACCTGGTTCATGCTGAAAGAGCCGCTGTTAAAGTACGCGCCTTTTACCGGGAATAAAATTATGTATGAGTTGCACAAACGGATCTTCTCTCCATATTTGTCCCACCGAGATTTCTGGTGGATGGGTTTCGGTAAGGGACTGGTCAACAATTGGAACGCATGGGTAAATACCAACTGTCTGCATGCGGCTTTTCTCACCCTTGCACCTGGTGATTCTCTCCGCAATATCACCGTTAAAATACTGGAGAGTACAGATAACTTCATCAACCGGTATCCTGAAGATGGTGGCTGTGATGAGGGACCCAGTTATTGGAACGAAGCTGGTGGTAAACTGATCAGACTGTTACAACTGCTGGATGAAGCGAGTAATAGCGCTTTGAATTTCAGCAACCAGCATGTGCTTCACAACATGGGCACTTACATTATGAAGATGCAGGCTTCGGAAGAGTATATGGTTAACTTCGCCGATGCCCATGCGAAGGGTATGCCCCATGCAGAAAGTGTTTTCCGGTTCGGGACATATTTTAAGGACAACCAACTGCGGTCCTTTGCCGCATTTCTTTTTAAGAAAGAACACCATTCAGTTCCAGCGGGTGATGTAACAGATTTTCTTGCCACGGCAGATGTCTTCGCACAAATTCAATCCACGCCCGCCCTTGCACCGCTTCCTCTGCAATCCTGGCTGCCGGACCTGCAGGTGCTTACGATGCGCAGCAGTGCAGGTTCAGAAAAAGGCTTCTTCGCCGCCATCCAGGGCGGTCACAACAATGAAAGCCATAACCACAACGATGTAGGCAATTTTATACTGTTCGCCAATGGGAAACCTGTTCTTATTGATGCAGGCGTTGGCGTGTACACGAGTAAAACATTCAGCAGCAGTCGTTATGAGCTTTGGAACATGCAGTCGGGCTGGCACAATACGCCCACAGTGAATGGGATGATGCAGAAAGAGGGAAGGAAGTTCGCGGCCAGGGACATAAATGTGTCGGTTAAAAATAATGCCACCGCTTTAAAGATGGACATCGCGGGCGCCTATCCAAATAGTGATAGGGAAGATAGGTGGTTCCGCACCTTCACATTAGATCGGGATAAAAACACGTTTCTGCTGAAAGAAGAAGTGGTGCTGAAAAAAGCTGATGTCCCTTCGGCGTTGAATTTTATTGCCGTGGTCAACCCTGATATTTCCCGTCCGGGACGGCTTGGGTTTCCGGGTACGGGTGTTATAATGGAATACGATACTAAGTTGTTCACCGTGCACAAAGAAGAAAAGCAGGTGGAAGATGAGCGTATTGCCGCCAATTGGGGTCCGGTGATCTACCGGGTAAAGCTGGTGATGAAAAAAGCTGTTCCGCAGTTTTCGCATGTTATCCGTTGGAAGGTGGAGAAATAGGTTTTTGAGTACCAGCGGTGGCACCGGGTACCCCGTATTTTCACCGAACCTGTCGGTTTCCGCAAAACTGGCATACCCCGTGTAAATACCACTCCTCCGTATGTTTTTTCACCGTATTTGACCCCTTGGTTCCACTGTACTAACTTGCAGGGGTTAAAGCCCTGGTTTGACTGCTCCCACTTTTCATACCGATCCCGACCAACTGCGGAAGATCGCCGCAGGCGATACCGCCGCGTTTGAAGTATTCTTCCTTCAGGCCTGGGACTATGTGTATGGCATCGCGATCAGGCTCACCAAATCCCCGGAAATAGCAGAGGATCTTGCACAGGAGATTTTTATCCGTGTATGGAGCAACCGCGCCAGACTGGCTGATCTCGATAACTTCCCCGCCTTTCTCTACACGGTTTCCCGTAACCTGGTGTACGATCATCTCCGGAACAAAGTATTCCGCGAAGAGAACATGGAAGCGTTGCATGATTACTTCAATACAGGTACTGAGTCTCCCGATTTTATGGAACGCAAAGAACAAAGGGCCCAATTGAATGAGGCCATTGGCCGTCTTTCACCCCAGTTGAAGGCCGTTTTTACACTCAGTTACCTGGAAGGATTGAACCATACACAGATCGCTGAAAAGCTGGGTATTACACCTGTTTCTTCCCGTGTTTTTCTCGCCAGGGCGGTGTCCAGACTCCGGAAAATGTTGCTGCCGCTGTGGTGGCTGTTAACAGCCCTGAAATTTTTTTTCCCGGCGGTGTTAACGTTTTGATCATACAGCCGTCATCCTTATAACCACTTTGTACCAACTACGTTATGGAAAAACAATCCCTCCAGGAACTGGCGGATCGTTACCTGAACGACCGTATTACGCCCCGGGAACTCGACAGGCTGCATGAGGCCATGCGTTCCGGAGAAATGTCTCCTGATGCGTGGGACCCTGCACTGGTGCAGGCCTTCAATGAAATATCGCCTGCCCCTCCTGCCGGGGAAAGCGATAAGCAGCAGGTATTACATCATATAAAGCAACAAATCTCAGAAGAAAACAGGCCGAAAGTGATAGGCTTCCGCCGAAGATGGCTTAGGGCAACTGCTGCCGCAGCCGCGGTGGCCGCAGTGGTGATCACCGGATTCTACCTTTTCTCTCCAGATAAAAATATTATTCAGCAAGCTGATGCCGCGCCCGGCGGCAACCATGCCACGCTCGTTCTAGCGGATGGAAAGGTGATTGTTCTGGATCAGCAAGGTGTTGGCGCATTGGCGGAACAACCGGGGATGAAACCCGTAAA
The DNA here is from genome assembly GCA_946481605.1 of uncultured Flavihumibacter sp. The sequence goes on from CAMLPA010000058.1 coordinate 11,487, forward strand.
ATCAGGGGATGATCTCCTCGTTTATACCGGGGAAAATAACGGAGGACCAACGGTAGAAAACACCCTGCAAACGCCAGAGGGCGGGCAATATAGTGTGGTGCTTCCGGATGGCACACGGGTATGGTTAAACGCTGCCAGCGCATTAAAATACCCCAGCGCTTTTACGGGTAAGGAGCGCCGGGTTGAACTTTCAGGGGAAGCCTATTTCGAAGTGAAAAAGAATACGGAAATGCCGTTCCGCGTGTACGCCAGAGGTATGGAACTGGAGGTGCTGGGTACACATTTTAACGTAATGGCATATCCGAATGAAAAGGAGATCAGGACAACACTCACAGAAGGTGCGGTGAAACTCCAACAGGGAAAGGCTTCCACTCAATTACAGCCAGGTTCGGTTGCCAGTATCGCGCCAGGAGCAGAAAATTTTGAGCAACATACGGCCAATGAAGCACATGAACTGGCGTGGAAAAACGGGCTGT
>CAMLPA010000059.1 GCA_946481605.1 uncultured Flavihumibacter sp.
TGCCGTAACGCACAGTTATGCCAAAGGCGGGGAATACGATGTGAAGCTGATTGCCACCGATGGGAATGGTTGTATGGATTCCGTAATTCATGTTGTAAAGCTGGATACCGCCACTGCCGTGGTGAGTAATGGCGATTTGGTTTGTAAAGGAAGCACGGTCAGCTTCCAGGCATCGGGTGGTGTGTCGTACAGTTGGTGGCCAGCGGCTGCGCTTAATGATGCGGGTTTACCGGTGCAACAGGCTGTGGTGGATACTTCCACACGTTTTGTAGTAACCGTTACCGACGCGTTCTTCTGCACCGATACGGCTTCCGTAATGATGGCCGTGATTCCCAGGCCGGATTTTGTACGCCCACCCAACCGTGATGTTTGTGCCGATAGTACCGTTACCATGCTGGGCGCGAACGATGCTGCGTTTACTTACCAATGGTCGCCCGCATCAGCGTTCAATAACGCATCCCTGAAAGATCCGGTGGCGAAACCAATTGCTTCCACGCAGTATCAAGTGTTGATTACGGAAGGCACATGCGGCTACGATACCAGTTTTACGGTTGGCGTAAGGGTGAACCCGAACCCCACCGTGAAGGCTTCCAGTTCGAATGACATCAATTGTTTGAATACCACTACTTTTCTTTCGGCTGTAAGTCAGGCGGGAACACGGTTTGAATGGACCCCCACTTCGGCTGTTGATAACTCCACCGGTGCCACAAGGGTAGTGGGATCGCTTACACAACCAGGGTATTTCACAGTGAAAAGCACCAACCGATATGGATGTTCGGCTTATGATAGTGTGTTGGTGAACGTTACCACCGACGGTCCAACAGGCTTCCTGGTGCCCAACGCGTTCACCCCGAATGGCGACGGCATCAACGACTGTATTTCTCTGAACAGGTGGGGCAGCGTACAACTGCACGAATTCTCCATTTATACCCGTTGGGGAGAAAGGGTGTTTTCTTCCAACGATCCGCGTCGTTGCTGGGACGGCACTTTTAAAGGAAAAGCATTGCCTGTGGGCGCTTACGTGTATTTTATCCGGGCCAAAGGTTTATGTGGCGACATTACCCGTAAAGGACAGGTCATGCTGGTGCGGTAAACCCATACCGGAAACATTCAGTAGCTTCGTACACTTAACGTTTCGCGTATGCGCTGGATTTACTTCTTTTCCAGGGTAGTGTTCATCTGCAACCTGTTCTACCTGCTGGCCCTGTACATCAGGCTGTCGCCACAGGTTCCCGAGGTGTTCCTTACTTCTGGCATCATCATCATGGGCTCTGTAATGGCGCTGTACGGCACGGTGCTGATTAACCTGTGTTATGGATGGCTGCTGCTGACGCGGAAAAAGTTGAAGCAATATGTTCCATTGTGGCTGGCGCTGGTCAACTTTTTATTTCTGCTCACCCAGATATTGTTAAGTTTGTTTTTATGATAAAAAATATCATTTCCCACAAACCCACCAAACTTTTCATCCTCCTTGCAGGCATTTTTATCGCCAATGCGCTCATCGCGGAATTTATAGGCGTGAAGATATTTTCACTGGAAGATTCACTGGGTGTACGCCAGGCCCACCTGAACCTGTTCGGGATCGATTTTTCATTCAACCTTACGGCCGGTGTACTGTTGTGGCCGGTGGTGTTCATCATGACCGATATCATCAACGAATACTATGGTCCCAAAGGGGTGAAGTTCCTATCTTATCTGGCTGCGGGGCTCATCGCGTATGCGTTTATCATGTTCTTTTTCGCGATCCGGCTCGTGCCGGCAGGATGGTGGACGGGCAGCAAATCCACCGCGGGCGTACCCAATATGCAGGTGGCTTACAAAGCTGTTTTCGGGCAGGGACTGTGGATTATCGTTGGTTCCCTGATCGCTTTCCTGATTGGTCAGTTGATCGATGTATTGGTGTTCCACCGCATCAAAAAATTCACCGGGGAAAAAAGCATCTGGCTCCGGGCTACCGGTTCCACGCTGATTTCTCAGTTGATCGACAGCTTTGTGGTATTGTATGTAGCTTTCGTACTGGGTCCATCCATCGATCCTTCCAACGGCGCGCCCTGGAGTACGGAACAATTGCTGGCCGTGGGCACCGGGAATTATATTTATAAGTTTGTGGTGGCCATTGCGCTTACGCCCGTTATTTATGGGGTACACGCCTGGATCGACAAGTATCTTGGCAATAGTCTTGCAGATGAAATGAAAAGCGCTGCGATGGGAAAACAAGCCGTTTAAAGGTCGATACCCATAATGTAGTCGTCCATAACATACCCGTTACCGATATCAATCACTTCCTCTCGAAGCGCGCGGAAGCCGGTCTTCAGGTAAAAATCATAAGCTTTATTCTGTTTGTTCACGTTCAGGTAAAGTAAATTCGCATCCGCCTTTCTGGCTGATTCCACCACTTTTTCAAACAGGGCTTTCCCGATTCCTTTCCCCTGGACATTGTTCAGCACATACAACTTGTGCAGTTTCACCTGTTGCGGTGCGGTAACGCCGAAGGAGGCGAAGCCGACCGGAACGCCTTCTGAAAGCGCCATCAGGAAGGAATGCCCGTTGTTCATCTGAGCCGTGAGCGCTTCTTTACTGTACATCATTTCCAGCATGTAAGGCACCTGTCCTTCGGGAAGAATAGGGCCGTAAGTGAGTGGCCATACTGCGTTCGCGATGGATTGAATGGCGGAAATATCTTCGTGTGTGGCAAAGCGCAATTGTATCATTGGCATGAAAATAAAAACTTTTGCGGAGCTGGGAAAAATCTGTTCAAATCTTAATTTCCGTACATTAGTGACCAATTCTTTTTCCATGCGAACAATCCTCCGGACCAGCCTGGTTTGCCTGTTTTCCTTTGGTGTATTTTCTGGTATGGCGCAGCGTTTTGGCGGCAACCGTCCTGGTATAAAATGGATGCAGATAAAGAACGATACAGCAAGCATCATATTCCCTGCGGGCCTCGATACTCAGGCAGCAGAAATCGCTTCACTCATCCGTTTGCTGGCAAAGGAAACTAGTGGAACGATAGGGGAAGAAGTGCGCCAAATACCCATCGTGCTGCAATACAGTCCGGTCGTTTCAAACGGATATGTAGGGCTGGCGCCTTTCAGAAGTGAATTCTATATGAATCCTCCTGCTGGCAGTTACAACCTGGGAACTTTGCCCTGGCACCTGCAACTTGCCGCGCACGAATACCGCCATGTGCAGCAATACAATAATTTTAATAAAGGGCTGTCGAAACTGGGAAGGATTGTGCTGGGAGAAGAAGGACAGGCGCTGATGAACGCTGCATCGGTACCCGACTGGTTCTTTGAAGGTGATGCGGTTTTCCAGGAAACGGCGGAATCGGGACAGGGCAGGGGGCGCATCCCTTATTTCTTCAACGAATTCAAAGTGCTGAAGGAAGGCGATGTGGCATTCAATTACATGCAACTCCGCAACGGATCGTACCGGAACTTGTATCCCGGACATTATGAACTGGGTTATCTGTTGGTGGGTTATGGTTATGAAAAATATGGGGCCGATTTCTGGCGGAAAGTAACCGATGATGCGGCCAGGTTCAAAGGGTTGTTTTATCCGCTGCAAAAAGCCGTGAAAAAACATGCGGGCATCCCGTTTAAAAACTTTGTACAGGATGCGTTGAAATACTATAACCAGCAGTTTGAAGAAAAACGCACCGGCATACAAAGGGCGCAGTATGTTTCCAACTGGGCCAACCCACATCCTACTGCGCAAGGGGTGCTATGGAACAAAAGCAGTTACAGGGATATCCCAGCGTTCCACCTGAAAACAAGCGAAGGTTCCAGAAAAATCATCACCAGGCAAATCGGTACCGACGATTATTTTTCAGAAAGAAACGGAAAACTCGTGTACACAAGATACAGTATCCATCCCCGCTGGACCTGGACCGAATACAGCGATGTGGTACTCCTTGATATGGCTTCCCGCAAGGAAAAAAGGATCACAAAACGCCAGCGGCTTTTTTCCCCGGACATCAATGCCTCGGGCACCAACATCGTGGCCGTGGAAAACAATACGGTTGGAAAAAGTACCCTGGTATTGCTGGATTCTACGGGCACCATCACCCGCAGGTTTGATTTCCCCCTTCATCTGTTAAAAAACGTGTCCGGAAACGGGGTTTTCACCTACCCGAAATTTGATGGTGATACCGCGTTGGTTACAGTACTCCGTTTTCCCAATGGCACGAATGCGCTTGCTGCCGTGCAGCTATCCTCCGGAAACTTCAGGTTGCTTACCCCAGCTTCATTCCAGGTGCTTGGTATCCCAAATATAACGGAGAACTATGTATACGGAAACGCGGCCCTGCGCGATGAAGACAGGCTCATCAGAATCGATAAGAATTCAGGTGCCACAACTTTCTATGCCGGCGTAACAAGGGCGTACGCGCCAGCTTTATCGGCTGATTCTATTGTGTTCGGTAAGTTTACCCTTAACGGTACACTTCCGGTAGCCGTGAAAAATACGGAGGGAAACTGGCAGCCGGTAGAACCTGCTGAATGGAGCACAACACCACTTTACCTGCCGAATACTTTGAAAGAAAGCCAGGACATTACCCGTGCCGCCCGGGATTCCTTCCAGGTATATCCATACAAAAAAAGCCACCGCTTCATCAATATTCACAGTTGGCGGCCCTTTATTGAGGCATCAGAATTAAGCTTCTCGGTGTACGGACAAAACGTACTCAATACCTTTCAATCGGAAACCTACTACCGGTACAATATAAACGAAGGAAGTCATGCCGTTGGAGCTGCAGGCGTTTTTGGAGGATGGTTCCCCTATATCCGTGCGGGTATCGACTACAATATGGACCGTAATACACTGGTAAGTGGGGGGCGCAGGCTGGCCTGGAATGAACTTACAGCAAATATTGGCGCGCAGGTGCCGCTGCAATTTAACTCCGGAAGGTTCTACAGAACACTTTCAATGGCCACCAGCTTCAACAACCGCTCTATTCTTTTTAAAGGATTAGCCAAAGACACGATGCAAAACCGGAAGTTCAACTTCCTACGCGGCACCATTTCTTATTCAGCCCAGATTCAGCAGGCCACACAACATATTTTCCCCAGGTTCGCCTATAGCTTTTCTGCAGATTTTCAATCCATCATCAATAATTATACGGGCCGGCAATTGTTGCTCACCGCTGGTTTGTACCTTCCGGGCTTACACAAGACGCACAACCTTGTATTTACGGGTGCCATTCATCGTCGCGACAGCGCAAACGACTACCGTTTCAGCAACCGGTTTCCACATGCCCGCGGCTTTACTTCGGAGAATCTTTACAAAATGCAAAAAGCGGCGGTGAACTACCATTTTCCGCTGGCATACCCTGATTGGGGCTTCGGTAACATCGTTTACCTGATGCGCCTGCGCGCGAACGTGTTTTACGATCATTCCAGGATCGCAGACAATTTCAGGCTATCGAACAACCAGGTTCGTTACCTCGAATTCGACCAGCGCTCCACCGGATTGGAAATTTATTTCGACACGAAATGGTGGAACCAGTTGCCCGTTAGTTTCGGGTTGCGTTATAGCCGTTTACTGGATGATGATATTTTTGGAAGAAGTCCGAACCAATACGAATTCATCGTGCCGGTGAACCTGTTCTAACTCACCGCTTTTTCTTTTTCCGTTTTGCTTTTTCTTTCGATTCCTCGAATTCTTTGATAAGGAGTTTGTAGTTGTCGTTGGGGATTTCTTCTGAAAGAGAAATCGTGGAGTCGTAGTCTTTGGCTTTGATCTCCAATACGGTGATCTCTTTGCCAATGTATTGTTGAACCGCTTTCAGCACTGGTTTTTCCTCCGTGCTGCAAAATGAAACCGCTTTTCCTTTCTGAACGCCGCGACCAGTCCGGCCCACACGGTGCACATAGTTCTCGGGGACTTCGGGGAGGTCGTAGTTGACCACATAATCCACATTGGGAATATCGATGCCACGGGCGCTCACATCAGTGGCGATCAGTAATTTCGCTTCTCCTTTTTTAAAGGCATCAAGCACCTGCATCCTGTCGCCCTGTTCCTTTCCGCCGTGCATGGTAATGGAAGGTATGCCTACCCGTTTCATGGCCTCAAACACTCTTTCAGCGCGTACTTTGGTTCTTACGAATACCAGTATTTTCGATTCCGGGAACTCACGCACCAGGCGTTCCAGGAAAAAACGTTTGTCGTCCATTTCTACGTAAGCCACGGAATGGGTAACGTTTTTTGAAACGGGATCCTGTGGTGAAACCTGGATGCGGATCGGGTTTGTTACCAGCGAATACGAAATATCCTTGATCTCTTTGTTGATGGTAGCGGAAAAGAAAAGGGTCTGGTGTTTCCGGGGAAGCAGGCGTTTCACATCCTGTATATCTTTAATGAAGCCCAGGTCCAGCATGTGGTCGGCTTCGTCCAGCACCAGTATTTCCACTTTCCGCAGGTCCAGTTTTTTCTGGTGCACCAGGTCGAACATTCTGCCGGGGGTGGCAATGAGCACATCTATTCCTTCTTCGATCAGCTCAATCTGGGCTTCCTGTTCCACGCCACCATACAGGCCAACAATGTGCAGGCCGGTGTATTTGCCGATCATCTCAAAAGCTTCGGCGATCTGGATGGCGAGTTCCCGGGTGGGCACCATCACCAGGCTCCGCACCTGGTTGGGAGCGGGGTCTTTACCACGCAGTAGTATTTCCAGCATAGGGATCGCGAAGGCCGCAGTTTTGCCGGTGCCGGTTTGGGCAATGGCCAGCACATCTTCCCCTTTCAGAATAGAGGGAATGGCCTTGAACTGAATGTCTGTGGGACGCCTGAAGCCGTTTTCGGCCAGACTTTGTTTGATATCCGGGGAAATATTGTACTGTTCGAATTTCATTGCCTTCGCCTGGTTAAGCGTGCAAAGGTATGCTATTAGCCGTGCAAAGCAGGTTATTGCACTTTAATTTCGAGCGACGGGGCCAGGAAGCGCTTTCCTTCTTTGTTTTTGAAGATGATTTTTTCAAACCAGAGCGTCTCGTCCTTTTTCAGTTTTTCTCTGATGGTGTTTCGCCAGAGTTCGGGCAGTATTGGTCCTTCGGCTTTGTGTTGCACGGTACGGAAGAGCACTTCTCTTTTGCCGGTTTCATCGTTGGTGAATTCGTCTTTTTGCCGGTAGGTGAATTCGAAACTTTCCACTTCGTATCTGTTTCCTTTGTTATCGCTAACACGCAGGGCCGAATCGATCAGTACTTTCAGAAAGGAAGCGGGTGCTGTTGCGGAACGGAAATTACCCCAGGTGGTGGAAAAAACTGTTTTTTGCGCGGGTGCGGTTGTCTTTTTCGTACCGGTTTGCGCGGAAACGAGTATGGGGGAAAAAGCGATAATAAACAGGAATAGATACTTCATCCGGTAGAAAGATTTGTTCTAACTAACGCAAAAATACGGCCTGAAGTATGGTGGCAGTGATAAAACGATGCAATGCGGAAGAAAAACACGGTACCCGGTGGCACCGCTATAGCCGTGCCACCGGGTACCGTGTTTTCACCATTTGAAGGCATCAGGCTGCTCAGCAGTTCCTCACGCCTTTGCTCTCTTGAAACCATCCCCCCAATCATCAACTCCTTGCGTCTCTGCTCCTTTGCGCCTGCGAGGTTCGAAGCAGTGCGTGAACCCTTCCCGTTATTAATTTTTGCCGTAGCTTTGCCCCCAAAATGAAGCTGAGATGTACACGATAACTTTCAAGTTCGAGCAGAAAGGATTGGAGCCGGTCACATTGGAGAACATCGCCCCGGGCGACTCACTGTTGGAAATTGCACTCGATCACAATATAGAATTGCACCATAATTGCGGCGCCGTTTGCGCCTGCAGCACCTGTCACCTCTATGTGGAGAAAGGCGAGGAGTTCTTCCCGGAAATCACCGACAGGGAAGAAGATTTCATCGACAGGGCTATAAACCCACGCCTCAACTCCCGGTTGGGATGCCAGTGTATGCTGGAAAAAGGATCCGGAGAAGTGGTGGTGACCCTGCCCGACCAAACTCAGTTCCTCGGAGAATAACCGTTTCATTAACAACGTTTTTTACGCTATAAATTTCACTTTATGTCTCATTTTGAGCCGCCCATTCACTGGAACGACTACGAAGATATTGCCATGAAACTCTACGAACGTTTCGGCGACGAATTCGGAGAAGGAAGAATTTACCGTATCCGGTTTACCGACCTGCTGGAGTGGGTACTACAAATACCTAATTTCGCGGGCACACGCGAACAAAGCAACGAAGGACACCTGGAGATGATCCAGAGTTCCTGGGTGTACGAATGGAGAGACAACCAAAAATAATTTATGAACCTGCTGGAGGTATTCGCCCGGATCCGTTGTTTCGTATTTGACGTGGATGGTGTGCTCACCGATGGCTCCCTTCTTGTATTGGAAGGCGGCCAGATGGCGCGACGCATGAACATCAGGGATGGATACGCGCTGCAACTGGCCATTAAAAAAGGGTACAGCGTGGCCATCATTTCCGGCGGCATATCAGATACCGTGCGCGAACGCCTCGAGAAACTCGGGGTAACCGAAGTGTTCATGAACATCAAAGACAAAAAAGCATGCCTGGCCGAACTCGTGCTGCAAAAAGAACTGGCCTGGGAAAACGTGCTTTTTATGGGCGATGATATTCCTGACTACCTGCCCATGACCATGGTAGGATTACCCTGTTGTCCCGCGGATGCCGCGCCCGAAATCAAATCCATCTCCAGGTATGTGGCCAATACCATCGGCGGAAGCGGCTGCGCCAGGGAAGTGATTGAAAAAGTGCTGAAGCTGAATGGCGACTGGGAAATAGGATCCGATATCGCAGCGAAATGAAATTCAAAATTTTGAATGCTGAATGATGAATTTTGGATTATTTTCAGTGCACACAAATAACTGAAAAAGAGGCTCCAAACATCATTCAATCTATCATTCAAAATCCATCATTCAACATTCCACATGAAGCTGATAGGTGCATTCCTCCGATTGGTCCGCTGGCCTAACCTGGTGTTTATTGCACTCACGCAACTCCTGTTTTATTATTGCCTGCAACTTCCTTCGTTCAATGTTAACGGTGTGGTGTATCCGCACAAACTTTCCTGGCCGCTATTCGCTTGCATCAGTCTTTCTTCTGTATTGATCGCCGCAGCAGGTTATGTGATCAATGATTATTTCGACCTGAATATCGACCGGCTCAATAAGCCCGATAAATTAATTGTTGACAAACTCATCCGTCGCAGATGGGCCATCCTTTGGCACTTAGGCCTTTCCGCCGCAGGAGTACTGCTGGGCGTTTGGGTAGGACTGAAAACCGGGAACCACCTGATAGGCCCGGCCAACCTGATGTGTGTGGTGCTGCTTTGGGTGTATTCCACCAGTCTGAAAAAGAAAATGCTGATCGGCAACATCCTCATTTCATTGCTTACTGCCTGGGTGGTGCTCGTAATCTGGTTCTGCGAAATCAGGATCGGGAAAACTTATCCCGGTTTCACTGCCGTTCAAACCAGGATATACAAATTCGGTGTACTGTACGCTTCTTTTGCGTTCATCATTTCATTGATCCGCGAAGTGGTGAAAGATATGGAAGATATGTATGGCGATGAGAAATACGGTTGCAGAACCATGCCCATCGTTTGGGGAATTAATGCGTCTAAGCTTTTTATCGTTACCTGGATGGTGGTGCTTACTGCAGCCGTGCTCATCATACAGGTGTACGCCTTCCAATTGAAATGGTGGTGGTCCTCCATCTATTCCATTCTATTTATACTGGTGCCGTTGATCCTGTTGTTCCGTCCGCTGATGGCCGCTTCCCAACCGGAGCATTTTTATAAAATAAGCAGCAGGATCAAACTGGTGATGATGACGGGTATTTTATCAATGATCTTTTTTAGTATTTATGGCTGAGTTCAATATTTCTTCTACCAATAAACTGGTGCTGGCCTCTCAATCGCCGCGCCGTAAGCAGTTGCTCGAATGGGCCGAAGTGCCCTTCGATATTGTGGTGGTGCCCACCGATGAAAGTTTTCCTCCGGACATTTCCGTTGAAGAAGCGCCCGTGCACATCGCACGACAAAAAGCGCTGGCGGTACGCGAAAAAGTAGGGAAAGAGAAAGTGATTCTGGCCGCAGATACCGTAGTGGTACTTGGCGAGGAGATCATCGGAAAGCCCGTGGATAAAGCCGATGCTATTTTTATTCTTGGAAAGCTTGCGGGAAACACACATCGTGTGATCACCGGCGTTACGATCTTGCAGGAAGAAAAGGAAACCGCTTTCTACGACATCACAACCGTTCATTTTCATCCGCTTACGCCGGACCAGATTGAGTTCTATGTAGAAAAATACAAACCTTACGACAAAGCCGGTGCTTACGCGATCCAGGAATGGATCGGCGTGGTGGGCATTGCCCGTGTGGAGGGAGATTTCTACAATGTGATGGGCCTGCCCGTGAGCAGGGTAGTGCAGTATTTAAGTTATTAGTTGACCTGCTCGGCGATGAATTCCATCCGGATACCATTGTGGCTCTCGTCGTAAATACATTCACCATCTTTGATCAGCAACACCTGCGGTGATTCATGAAACACATGAAACTGCTCCGCGATGGCATTGGAAATATCACGGTACCGGATAAGGTCGAGGTAATAGAAGGCCGTATTGGCTGGCTTTTCCCCTTTCTCCAATCTTGCTTTCACCATGGTGCTGATGCTGCAACGAGTGCTGTGCTTAAAAATAACCTGGGGCGTATGTTTAGATTGCGCAATGATTTCTTCCAACTGCGCCGCGTCTTTCAATTCAATCCAACTCACTGTATCTTATTTTAATGTTCAACTCCTTAATAACCACTGTAGCCCGAATTTACCTTGCAACCGGCTTTCCGGGAGGAAGTGCAGGACACCACGCCTGCCGCTAGGGCGAAAAGCAGGAAAATGGCCAAAATTTGTTTGTTCATATCTACAGGCTTTATCTATAAACGTATTACCTTGCTGTTTCGTTTGCAAAGGTACACATGAATATCCACTTTATTTCCATCGGGGGCAGCGTCATGCACCAACTGGCCATCGCCCTGAAGCGTAAAGGATACCGGGTAACCGGTTCCGACGACGAAATTTTTGAGCCTTCCCGTACTAATCTTGAAAAAGAAGGCATACTTCCGGCTTCGATAGGCTGGGATCCGGAACGGGTAACGCCCGACCTGGATGCGGTTATACTGGGTATGCACGCCCGGTTGGATAACCCCGAACTTATTCGCGCCCAGGAACTTGGCCTGCCCGTGTATTCTTTCCCCGAATACATTTTCCAGGAAAGCCGGTTCAAAAAAAGGATTGTGGTAGGCGGAAGTCATGGAAAAACTACCACTACTTCGATGATCATGCATGTGTTAAAAGAAGCCGGAAAAGACTTCGATTACCTAGTTGGCGCAAGACTGGAAGGTTTTGATCAGTCTGTAAAAGTGACCGATGCCCCGCTGATCGTTTGTGAAGGAGATGAATATCCCGCCAGCGCCGTTGAGAAAAGGCCCAAGTTCCATTTTCTTTTCCCTCAGATTGCCGTACTCACGGGAATTGCCTGGGACCATATCAACGTGTTTCCCACCTTCGATTTTTACCTGGAGCAATTCAGTGTATTCATCGGAATGATTGAAAAAGGCGGTACACTGATCTACAATGAAACTGATCAGGTGTTGAAAGAACTGGTAGAAAAAGCAGGACGAACAGATATTACTTTAAAACCTTATAGCGTGCCCCCGCACAGCATTGAGAACGGGGTAACCACGCTGAAGCTGGGTGGAAAAGATACGCCGCTCGAGGTTTTTGGCGCGCACAACCTGATGAACCTGAATGCGGCCTGGCTGGTAGTGGAAGAACTGGGACTTTCCCAGGAGCAGTTCCTTACGGGAATAGCGGGTTTTACAGGTGCGGCAAGAAGACTCGAAAAAATAGG
>CAMLPA010000060.1 GCA_946481605.1 uncultured Flavihumibacter sp.
GCATGGGGCGCGTTGCTGGGTGCGGGACTTATGTGCGGCGCACTGCTGGCGCACTTTACTTTATTGGGCATAGCGGTAATGGGCGACGGCGGACTGCTTTTTATTTATGCGTGTAGTGTATTGTCCGCCTGTACCGCTTTACTCGCGCTGGTGAAAATCAACAATCCGGCGATGCTTTTTTTCCGTAGATTTATTCAGAACAAATCAGTGTAAAACTTCTATTCTATATGACCGGTATTCAACATGCCCTTAACCTTGTATTCCATCAACTTCACCATCTCCTGCAACATTTACCAGCCCATCATTACAAACAAGCCTGTCATACTTTAATGGGCGCTTCCATCGGGCAACACACCAGGCATATCCTCGAAATGATGCAATGCCTTGCGGAAGGATACATCTCAGGCACGGTGAATTATGAAAACAGGAAACGCGACCTCCTGCTGGAAACCTGTATTCTAACTGCAAAAAATACATTGGTAAAAATAGAGACCGGCCTGCCTTCACAAGATAAAGCCATACTGCTGGAAGTGCGCTACCATCCCGATAGCCGGGAACATACGGTGATCCAGACGAATTATTTCCGGGAACTGATTTACAATATTGAACATGCCATCCACCACATGGCACAGATCAGAACCGGAGTGCAGGAAGTCGCCCCCATTGAATTGCCCTCCTCTTTCGGTGTGGCCTCTTCCACCATAAAATACCGTGAGCAATGTGCACAGTAACTTTTGTTCCGGGAACCAACGGTGTTTTACTGGGTTCAAGCAGGGATGAAAACACCGAACGAACACCCGCTTTACCACCGCAATGGTATGGTTCAGCCGGCAAACGATTATTTTATCCCAAAGATCCCAAAGGCGGCGGCACCTGGATCGCGATGGGTGAGAACGGCCACACCGGTATATTGCTGAATGGCGCGTTCATTAAACATCAACACCGACCACCTTATTCCCGGAGCCGGGGCACCATTCTCCCCACCCTATTGCCGGAGGATGATCCTGTGCTGGCTTTCAACCATCTTTCACTCGAAGGCGTAGAACCTTTCACCATAATTTTATATGGGAACAACACATTGTTTGAGTGCAGGTGGGATGAAAAGGTCCGGCATATCCGTGAACTGGATACGGCAACTGCACATATCTGGTCCTCGGCCACGCTGTATGATGAAACGATGGCATCGGAGCGGCGAAGCTGGTTCAATACCTGGCTCGCGGCGCACCCCATGCCTTCAGTGGATGAACTGAACGAATTCCATCTTACCGGAGGCATCCATGCAGATTCGGCTTACGCCATCCGTATGCAACGGGAAAGTAACATGCGCACGGTAAGCGTTACTATTGTAGCCATCACCTCCGCTTCCGCATCTATGCGATATACTGACCTGCTGAACGAAGCGCAGACGGAACTCAGCTCCCCTCCCTTACCGGCTGCGGCTTCCGCGGACGTATAATCAGCCTGAGTGTGGGGTCATTTGTAATGAACGACCAGAACCAGTTATAGGCCAGTTTTGCTTTGTTCCGGTAACCGGCAATGGGAATGATGTGGATGAACAGCCATACGAACCACGCGAATATACCTTTGAAGAAGGCTTTCGGCAGGTCCACCACAGCTTTGAATTTGGAGATAATGGCCATACTGCCTTTATCGTTGTAGACGAACGGTTTGGTTTGTCCGCCTTTTTCCATGGCCGTGAGGTTCTTTGCGAGCAGAACACCCTGCTGGATGGCTACCTGCGCCAGTTGCGGGTGTCCGTTAGGGAAAGCGGGATCGGAAGTTTGAAAACACAGGTCACCGAGAGCGAAAACATTTTGTGTGCCTTTCACCCGGTTCAGTTCGTCTACCAAAACCCGTCGTCCCCTGCCAATATTTTCTGCTGGCAAACCGGGTACTTCCCTGGCGATCACCCCTGAGGCCCAGATGAGCGTTGGTGTGGGAATGGTGCGCCCGTCGGCCAGTATCACTTCACCATTGGTATAATCTTTTACAGGCGTATTAAGGATGATGTTCACGCCCAGTTCCTGCAATACTTTATAAGCTTCTTCCTGCGATTTTTTACTCATAGGCCCCAGCAACGCCTTTCCGGCATCTACCAGGTAAATATTGGAATGTATTCCACGAATTTCGGGGTAATCTTTAGCGCCCACGTTCCTTCCCATTTCCGCCAGCATACCCGCCAGTTCCACCCCGGTGGGGCCGCCTCCGGCAATCACTACATTCAGCGCTTTCTCCCTTTCTTTCAGATCGCTGATGCGTGTGGCCTTTTCGATATTAAGCAGCAGACAGTTGCGCAGGTGGAGCGCATCATCGATGGTTTTCATCGGCAATGCTCCTTTCTGCACATTCTCCATTCCGAAATAATTGGTTTCCGTGCCCAGGGCAAGCACCAGGTAATAGTAGGAGATATTGCCTGTTTCCGTTTCAATGTAATTCCCGGCAGTATCCACCCGCAGCAGACTGCCCAGGTGGAAGCGAAGGTTGTTCTTGTGCTGGAACATCTTACGGAAGGGATAACTGATGTTGGAAGGCTCGATAAAGGCCGTGGCCACCTGGTAAATGAGCGGAGGAAAGAAATGGTAGTTGTTTTTGTCTACCATCAGCACGTCAAAATACGGGTTATCCGTCAGTTTTTTAGCGAGATTAAGCCCTGCAAAACCACCACCCACAATTACCACTTTCTTCTTTGCCATATCTGTTGATTTTAGGAATGAACTTTCAAAAACCGTTCTACCGGCTTTGTTGGGGGATATGTAAAGGTAGGGTGGGTTTCAGGGAAAAACGACACACAATTTGGTGATTTTGTGTAGCATTTTACTACGGGTCAGGGGCTGGTGCGCAGGAACTCGAGGTACTGGTTAAAAAAAGGCGAAACAGGTTCTCCGGTCGCGGCGGCCCGCACAATATCTTCTACTTTCGCCAGGCTTTCGGCCCTTACCGCGGCTACTTTTTTAGGTGCAAAAGGGTATGCTTTCGCCGCCATTTTTTTATCGTTTGCAGAGAGTTTATTGTTGGGCGCGATAAAGCAGGGCGAAGCCTTTCCCTTTACGAACATCCAGGCGGGGAAGGAATAGTGCATCACCGATTTCCGGTCGTGAGGGGAATAGGTAAGTCCGCCACCGGGCATCTCTTTCATATTATGGTTCACGGTAGCCTTCGACCAGTTATTGGGCGGACCACCCAGGTATTTGTAAAGTTTGGGCCAATCGAAAGCACATTCCGCCTCCGGCGACTGGTGTTCGTGGTGAAAACCGAGTGCATGGCCGAATTCATGCAATACGGTCGCCTCCCAGCCATCGGGAAGCGCTTTGTCGAAGCCCTCATAATTCATAGTAATCTCGCCTTTCGGGGCAATGTCCTCATCTTTGGAATCGGTGCCTATCAGGGACCAATACCCGTTGTAGGAGAACCCGATCCTGATATGGGAGGTGTCATTCTTTCGCCACTTCCGGTACTGCTTTGTTTGTTTATTGTACCCGAAGTCAAACTGAATATTGGCGTGCGCGCTCCACAAGGCTGCTACTGTCGCGATCTTTTTGTGGAGTGCAGGGTCGCCTCCTTTGAAACTCACTTTTAATACGCCGGGCTGCCAGAGCTTGAGGTCCTCGAATACCAATTCAACTGCATGTCCACCAGGGAAAGACGGCGCATTCCTGAGTCGGGCGGCATCGCGCTGCTCCATGCGCGCCTTCATGAAGTCCGGATACCCTTCCATAACGGGTACCACTTCGTGGTTGCGGGTTTGTTTTGCCATAGCAATGATTTTTAAGGATGCTACCAACCGCTTAACCAGCATTGTGAATGCATTGTAAATGTAAGACCATTTACCGGCACAATTCATAACTTGGGTAATACCTCCACTGATTTTTATGAAGAAGAACAGCTTCCTGATTTTCCTGCTCCTGGTTTCCTTTACGTTAACGGCGCAACAAGTACCCCTGTTCACGTTGCAATGCGAACACCTTTCCAACCCTATTGGCCTTGATGCATCCCGGCCCCGGCTGCAGTGGTCCGTAAATACACCGGCACGGCAACAAACGCATTACAGGATTATGGTGGATACCGACTCCGCGAAACTTGCAAAAGGTTCCGCAAACTGTTGGAACTCTGGAAAAACAGCTTCCGCGCAAACACTGGTCACCTACCAGGGAAAAAAACTGGATCCGCTCACCCGGTATTTCTGGAAAGTGCATGTATGGACCGATCCCGGGAAAAGCCCGGTTTCCTCCCCCATTGCTTCTTTCGAAACGGGCATGATGGAAGCAAAAAACTGGCAGGGCGTATGGATTGCTGATGGCCTGGATATGGACTTCAAACCCGCCCCTTATTTCCGAAAATCCTTCCAGACCAGTAAAAAAATACAATCTGCCCGTGTTTATATCGTGGCAGCAGGGTTATTTGAACTCTCGCTGAACGGTGAAAAAACGGGTACCCAACGGCTTGATCCGATGTACACCCGTTTTGATAAACGCAACCTGTACGTCACCTTTGATGTTACCCCGCAAATAAAACCAGGCAACAACAGCATCGGCGTTATCCTTGGCAACGGCTGGTACAACCACCAAAGTACGGCTGTCTGGAACTTTCACAAAGCAGGCTGGCGCGCAAGACCCTCCTTCTGCCTTAACCTGCGCATTCAATATACAGACGGCAGCGTGGAAACCATCGCAACCGATACATCATGGAAAACCGCCACGGGCGCCATCACCTTCAACAGTATTTATACCGCTGAACATTACGATGCAAGACTGGAACAGAAAGGATGGAACACGCCGCAATTCAATGATACCCGCTGGCAAAGGGCCATTCTTTCCAAACCGCCTTCCACGCACATCACGGCGCAAGCGCTCCACCCCATTCGTGATGTGGAAACAATTCGGCCCATCTCCATGAACCGCATCAACGACTCCATCGCCGTATTCAACCTGGGCAGAAACATTTCCGGCGTAAGCAGCATAAAGGTAACAGGACCAGCAGGAACGATCATCCGGTTGAAACACGGCGAAAGGCTTCTTCCCAATGGAAGAGTCGATCTCTCCAATATTGATGTACACTACCGCCCCCAAGGAAACGATGATCCCTTCCAGACCGATATCTTCATCCTTTCCGGCCAGGGCGAAGAACATTTCAAGCCCCGCTTCAACTACAAAGGATTTCAATATGTGGAAGTACAAAGTTCTCAACCGGTAAGCCTTTCCAAAGAAAGTATTACCGGATATTTTATGCACAGCGATGTCCCTTCCACCGGTCGTATCCATTCCTCCAATCCAACACTTAATAAAATCTGGGAAGCCACCAATAATGCTTATCTATCCAATCTTTTCGGCTACCCGACTGATTGTCCGCAACGGGAAAAGAATGGCTGGACCGGCGACGCGCATATTGCTGTAGAAACCGGACTGTACAGCTACGACGCCTTTACCATCTACGAAAAATGGATGGCCGATCACCGCGACGAACAACAACCCAACGGCGTACTGCCCTCCATCATCCCCACCTGGGGCGGATGGGGTTACGAATGGGGAAACGGTCCCGACTGGACCAGCACCATCGCCATCATCCCCTGGAACCTGTATCTTTTTTACGGTAATGCACAACCGCTGAAAGATTGCTATCCCAACATTAAAAAATATGTAGACCACATCAACGAAATAAGTCCTTCCGGACTCACCGACTGGGGACTGGGCGACTGGGTGCCCGTAAAATCCGTTTCTCCCAAAGAACTGACGTCTTCGATCTACTATTTCGTGGATGCCACCATTCTTTCCGAAGCCGCAAAGCTAATAGGTAACAATAACGATCATGCGAAGTATAAATCACTGGCTCAAAAAATCCGGAACGCCATCAACACCAAATACCTGGATTCCGCCAAAGGCATTTACGGCAGCGGCTTACAAACCGAACTGAGCGCACCGCTCTGCTGGGGCATTGTGCCCGATGCGCTCCGCGCCAAAGTAGCCGCCAACCTCCACCAGCGCGTAGCAGCAGATGGCTACGCCCTGGACGTGGGCATTCTCGGCGCCAAAGCCATCCTGAACGCACTCAGCGAAAACGGTTATGCCAATACCGCTTACCAACTCGCTTCCCGGGAAACCTATCCCTCCTGGGGATGGTGGGTGAAAAACGGTGCCACTACACTCTATGAAAACTGGGACATCAACGCGAAGTCGGATATTTCGCTGAACCATATCATGTTCGGGGAAATAGGCGCATGGCTGTACAAAGGACCCGGCGGCATTAAACCCGACCCCGCCCAACCCGGTTTTAAAAACGTATTGCTGCAACCTCATTTCGTAGACGGGCTGGAAAGCTTTGAAGCAAGCCACTGCGGGCCTTATGGTGAAATCGTTTCTTCCTGGCGGAAAGAAAAAAACAAGATCATCTACAATGTAATAATTCCTTTCAACAGCACGGCTACTTTACGATTGCCCGCAGGGATGACCTTGAAAACCATTAAAGGATTTGCACCGGAACCAAATGGAACTGCGTTTCATCTTTATGCTGGTGCATATATTTTTGAGCTTAGCAGCGTGTCGCAATAACGTTGCGTCGTAGCGTTGCGAAGTATGAAGCAATCGCGAGAGATTTTTTTTCGCGCAAAGACGCAAGGTAGCAAGGACGCCTGCTTCGTGCCTCGCAGGAACGGTTGAGGTGCTGCTTGTTGTAGGAGATTATTTCTTGTTTGAGATTGGGCAACGAAGGTGATTATTTTATTACGATAGTAGAGATGCTATGCGGCGAACTTGTTGTGGGCGCTGCTGTTCCGTTCATCCAGACGTGGTATGGTATTTCAAGATCGGTGGTATTTAGCACCACAACAATTATGCTGCCGTCGGGATTTTGGAATGCCGTTGTTTGCAGTTGTTCGCGGCTGGAAGAACTGATGATGCGCTTCGCACCGGGTTTTACGAATTTGGAGAAATGGCCGAGGTAGTAGTAGGAATTGGTGTACAATAACTTTCCATTCTTCGTATCGGCGTGGATGGGCGCGAAACAGAAGTTGCCCACATGATTGGGACCTCCGCGTTCATCGAGGAGGATGTTCCAGTCGGTCCAGGCGACAGTGCCGTTGTTGAAATCGTTCACCATGGAGGTGCCGTAACGTTCGCCCAGGCTCCAGTCGTTGATGCGTGCCAGGTCGAACTTTTCTATGCAACCTTCGGTGAATACGAGTTTTTTATCGGGGAAGGATTCGGAAACCTGCTTGAGGTTCTGGAACTGCATGTTGCCGCCGGTCCAGGTTTCGTACCAGTGGAAGCCGATGCCCCAGATGTAACGGGCGGCACCATCATCGGACAATAAGGTATTCGCGCGTTGATAGATGAGATCGCGGTTATGGTCCCAGGCGATGAGTTTCTTATCTTTCATACCTGCTTTGGACAATGTGGGACCGAGAAATTCTTTCACAAAATCCCGTTCTTCTTCAGCGGAATAGATGCAGGATTCCCAACGTTGTTTTGCCATGGGTTCGTTCTGCACCGTGAGTCCCCAAACAGGTATTCCTTTCTGTTCGTAGGCATGGATAAACTTCACATAATAATCCGCCCATGTTTGCCGGAATTCAGCTTTCAGTTTTCCGCCCTGTAACATACTGTTGTTGGTTTTCATCCAGGCGGGTGGGCTCCACGGACTTACATACAGGTCCAGTTTTCCGGCGGTGGCCATTGCTTTTTTAATGAATGGGATCTTGTACGTTTCATCGTGTTGCACATTAAAACTTTTCAGCGCAACATCATTGTCGGTTACATAAGTATAAGATCCGCTGGAGAAATCGCAACTGTTGATGTTCGTTCTCGCCAATGTATAACCGATGCCTTTTACGGGATCGAAATAGGCGGTGAGTAATTCTTGTTGTGCCTTGGCAGGGAGTTTGGCGAAGGTTTCCGCTGAAGCGTCGGTGAGTGCCGCACCGATACCGACGATCTCCTGGAAATACTTGTTACCGGATACAAACACACAGGGTTGTGTTTCCAGTGGCTGTGGCATGGGTGTGAATTTCAACGCCGCTGTTTGCTGTAACCGCATCGTTGTATTTTTCGCGGTAGTGAATACCGTTGCCTGTGGTCCCGAATCCTTTTGCTGGGCAAATAATGCCGTTCCCGCCAGTAAGGCTGCGGGTAAAAAAAAGTTCCTGGTCATTGGTTGCTGTTTTCCGTTACCACACAAAAGTGCCCACGGCCCCGCTATCGAGCGTGACGGTAACAATTTTTTCGTTGAATTTTATATTGAAGGTTTCTGCAGTATTCGCTTTGTTCAGCACGATAAGCACTTTCTTCCCATCAGGATTTTTGAAAGCCACGTTCAGCAAGGCACCCGCATGATTGGAAGCGATGCGCACCGACCCCGGACGAACGAATTTGCAAGCATGCGCGATAATGTAATAGGCCACGTTCCTGCTCACCGTATTCCCTCCAATCGTTAATGCCCCAAGGCAACTGCTGCAACCGCCGTTTGTAAAAGGTCGGTAATTGGGATCGGCAGCCAGGTTCCATTCCAGCACGTTCCTGCTCCAGTTTCTCGTGGCGCCGATGATCAGGTTTTCGATATGCCATTGCAGGTCGTTCCCGAAATTACCGGGACCGCCCACCCATTGTTCCGTGAAATAAACGGCTTTGTCGGGATGCGCATTCCGCACCTGCGTAAGCGCTGAAATCGGACCACCGTACAAATGGAAAGCGGAACCATCCACATATTGCTTCGCATCGGGGTCATTGAGGATAGCCAACGGATAATCCGGGCGATCCGCATTGTGGTCGTAAACGATGATTTTTGTGGAAAGACCTGCGTTCCGGAAAGCCGGTCCAAGATGGTTCTTTATGAAATCAGCCTGCTCTGAAGCCTGCATCACCATACTGGGATTGTTTCCACCATGCAGGGGTTCATTCTGTGGCGTAATGGCATCGATGGTAATGCCTTCGGCCTTCATCGCCTGGATGTATTTCACGAAGTATTTCGCGTAAGCGGCATAATATTCCGGCTTCAGACTCCCGCCCACAAAAGCGTTGTTCGTTTTCATCCAGGTGGGTGCACTCCAGGGTGATCCCAGAATTTTTATGGCTGGAAACAAGGCTGTGATCTTTTTCAAAACGGGAATCAGATCTGTCCTTTCGGGATCAATACTGAATTTGGTTTGGTCCACATCTGTTTGCCCTGCGGGCAGATCATTGTAGGTGAAAGGCGCAGCGCTTAGGTCTGATGCTCCAATGCTTACACGCAGATAACTTACGCCGATATGTGTACTGTCCCAGGCGAAAAGTTCCTTCAGCAGGTTGTCTTTTTGCGCAGCGGGAAGTGCGTTGATGAGCGTGGCACTGCCTCCCGTTAAAGTATAACCGAAACCGTCGATAGACTGAAATTGCTGCGTGGTGTCCACCTCAATGGTAGCGTTGCTATTGGAGGCATTGGCGAATAACAATGCCTGGTTTTGCTTCGCGAAAAGTACCGACTGATCTTTTTTGGTAAGATAAAACGCCACATCAGAGCGAACAGGCGCCGGGGGCGGATTGGGTGTGGGCGTGGTGCCGCCGGTTCCACCCGTTTTTTTGCTGCAACCACCTGAACAAGCCGCCGACAGTACAAAAGCGATGCACAGTGAAGCTATAAGGTATATAGAAGGATTCCGTTGCATGAGGCTGTTTTATTTGTCGATCATTTTGTAAACGCGTACATAATCCACTTCCATATTCACGGGCAATACGCTGGGGTCTATGCCCTGTGCGCCGCCCCAATCGCCGCCGAAGGCAATGTTCAGCAACAGGTGAAATTTCTGGTCGAAGGGCCAGGTAGCGTGTCCTTTGCCTTCGTTCACATGCTGGAAAAGGAACTGGTTGTCGATGTAACCGCGCACGGCATAAGGGGTCCAGTCCACACGGTACACATGAAAATCTGTGGTGGCGGTTTCTACCATGCGCGTAGCCGTTTTTTGTGTGTTGATCTTAAAATTGTACGCTTCCGTATGGGTGCTGATGTGTACTTTGTTGAGCTCGTAACCCACGTGTTCCATGATGTCTATTTCACCGGACTTGGGCCATCCGCCGTACACGTAATCGGTGGGCAGCATCCAGATGGCAGGCCAGGTTCCTTTGCCCGCAGGCAGTTTGGCTTTTATTTCAAAACGGCCGTAGAGGAAATCCGCTTTTTTGCGGGTGACCATGCGGGCAGAAGTGTATTCCCTACCACCCATAGCTTCTTTACGGGCAGTAATGGTGAGTTTACCATCTGCGACTTTCGCGTTGTTGATGGTATTGGTGTAATACTGCAATTCATTGTTCCCCCATCCCGAGCCGCCGATATCATAATCCCACTTCGTGGCATCGGGCAAACCGGTATAGTTGAATTCATCGGACCAGGAGGGGTTGGCCTCGAATGTCCAGCCTTTATCTACAGGAGCACCGCCGATAATGGTGACACCCTGGGTTACTTTGCTTTTGCTGGAGCAACTCGCAAGGAGGAGAAAGATGGTGCCGTGAAGAAGGTGTTTCATTTTTGTTTATTTTTTTTTCACGCAATTGCTTTGTGCTTCGCACTGCGCAACGCAAAGGAGCAAGGACGCAAGGAGTGGTTGTATTTCAGTGGGCTGCTTTTTTTATTTCTCGCGATTGCTTCATACTTCGCAACGCTGCGACGCAACGTTGGCGGTTGAGAGCAAAGGATCAATGCATTTGGGAGGCGTTACACATGTTCAATGCACCAATCCTTTGTTGTTTACATTCTTCTTAGTTCAACGTTATCGATAGAGATACCGCTGGTACCGAGGTTGGCACCGCCTGTTTTGATGAGAAGGTAAACGGTTCCGCCCGTGGTGAAACTGATTTCTCCGTTCTTTCCTTTTTGCGCGCCTTCGCAGGCGAGTGTGGCGAGGTTCCCGTTGAAAACGGTATTTCCACAACCTGCCCAGGTATTCAGGGCAAATTTGTTGCCACCGGAACTGTAATCTGCTCCGGCAACGGGTGGGGTAGTTCCGAAATATACTTCGAACCAAACATCTGTTGCACCACTTCCGGAAACAATCATACCGAATTTATATTTCTGATTTGCCACGACCTGGATGGGCTGGTAAATCGCAGCATGTCCCCAGTTTCCACCGGTGGCTGTCATTTTCCCATTCGCCATGTTAAAGTCAACACCTGCACCGATAATAGACTTGGTCCATTTACTTTCGTCCCCAGCATTAAATTTTCCACCCATCACGAGGTTGCCAGCTACAGGGTCGGAAGTAGCCACGTTGAGGGAAGCGGGTGCGGCATCATAGTACGTTCCGCCTTTTCCCATGGCCTGCATTTTCAAGTTGTAAGTACCCGCATCGGGGTAAAAAACCGTATCGCTTGTTTTACCACTTACGAAACCTGCGCCATTGTCTATATCCCAACGTTGAGTAATGGAACCAGCGGTGGTATTACGGATCACATAGGTATTTGTTTTACCCTGCACGGGTGTAACGCTGAATGTTGGCGTGAGGGCTTCTTCCAGGCCGTGATCATCAATAGCCATTTCAGGCGTGCAGGAGGTGAGTGCAAGGGTTACCGCGGAAATAGACAATGCCGCGGACATATATTGGTGAAGGAATGTACGTTTCATATTTTCTGATTTGTTGGTGGATGAATGGGACTACCGGTATTCTTCGTTCTGAACAAGTTTGGTGTTCTCCAGTTCGAGCAAAGGAATCGGCAATACTTCATGTTTTCCGGCCACGAATCCTTTGGAGGCCAATGCAGTTGCGGCCCTTCCCCAGCGTACCAGGTCGAACCAACGGTGCCCCTCACCCGCTAACTCCAGTCTTCTTTCGAGCACAATATTATCAAGCGTAAGTGCTACCGGGCCAAGTCCCACGCGGTCGCGTACTTCATTCAGCAA
>CAMLPA010000061.1 GCA_946481605.1 uncultured Flavihumibacter sp.
TTTATGCTCGCACACCACGTCCTTTTCTGGCTGAAAGCCGATACCACCGAAGAACAGAAAGCCGCTTTCCGTAAAAGTCTTGAAACCCTTGAACAGGTTGAAAGCGTGAAGGCGTTCCATGTAGGCACTCCTTCTTCCATCGACCGCGCGGTAGTGGATACCAGCTATACTTTTTCCCTGGTGATCTTCTTTGAAGATATGGCCGGACACGATCTTTACCAGGTGCACCCGCTGCACACCGGTTTCCTCGAAGAATGCAGGGCTTATTTCGAAAAAGTAATCATCTACGATTCCATCTAAAGCAAAGAAAATATGATCTGGACAAAGCCGGTTGATCTTGAAAAACTGAATAACCTGCCACCGAACATGGCATCTTATATCGGTATTGCGTTCACCTGTTTTACCGACAACTCCCTTTCCGCCCGTATGCCCGTTGACCACCGCACGCACCAGCCTTTCGGCATCCTGCACGGCGGCGCTTCGGTTGTACTGGCGGAAACCCTGGGCAGCGTGGCGAGCTTGCTCCTCGTGGATGAAACAAAATTCCGGGCAGTGGGCCTGGAGATCAACGCTAACCACCTCCGGCCTGTAAAAGAAGGATACGTTCTTGGTGTTTGCAGCCCCATTCACATCGGACAGAAAACACATGTATGGGACATCAGGATCACGAATAAAGCCGGCAAGCCTGTTTGCGTGAGCCGCCTTACCGTTGCTATCATTCCTGTTTAAACCGCTTTACTTAAGCAATCTTGGGTCAAATACACAATGCGGACCCGCAAAAAAATTGCCCAGGTGCGCCCTGCGTTGAAATGCAGACACATCAAAGCGCGCGTCCAGCTTTTCCTCCAGTTCGGCATGACTGTTCTCCATAAAATTGCCCTGTTTCTTTTTACTTCCCTTCGAAAAACTTACATAGATCCTGGCAGATCCGGGAAGATTGATTCCAATTGTTTTCATTTTTTGCGTTTTAGATGGTTTTTAATACATCCATACGCAAGCATCATTGTGTTAAATACGAATGCCCGCTTTGTGACAGCAGGCATTCGTTAACGGTATTCATAGTACGGCACGGTGGCCGTCAATTCATTTCAGCAAAGCAATGTTGATTTTTATAAAATCCGAACCTGCTTCCCGGCCTGGAGCGCCTTTCCTACCAGGCTCATATCGGCTTCGTCGGGAGCGGAAACGATCACGAGGTGAATGGATTCATCCTCCAGTATATCGCTTGTATCGTGCACCAGTTCGGCACCTGAGAACTTCTCTTTTGTTAGGGCGGCGGTTTCTTCCTTCAGCATCACTTTTTTAACATGATACCCGTTAAAACTGCCGGTTTCATCGATCAGGTATGGATCTGTTGGTTGATTAAACTCAATCAGCCCTGCATTCATTGTTTCCATCTCACTTGGCTTTTAATTATAGATCAACAAGTGCAAAAGTAACCAAATTTCCTGTTTAAACGTTTAAACAAATCGTAAAATTGTGTAGATTGGTAGATTGAAAGCATAAATAACAGAAACACAATAACTTCGGTTCCAATATTTTTTCTTTGTTTCTAACGCCTTGCCATGCAGAAAAAGACCTCCTTAAAAGATATCGCTCAATTGGTGGGTGTTTCCACCGCACTCGTTTCTTATGTGCTGAACAACAGGAAAGAGGGCCGGATAAGCCGTGAAGTGGCGCAGAAAATAAGAGCCGCCGCGGCGGCATTGAATTACCGTCCCAACCAGGCGGCCAGGAGCCTGAAAAGCAGCAAAACACTCACCATCGGGCTGATCGTGGCTGATATCGCCAACCCCTTCTCGGCATCGCTGGCACGCATCATAGAAGATGAAGCAGACCTCCAGGGCTACACGGTGATTTTCGGCAGTTCCGATGAAAACCCCGAAAAATTCAATAAACTACTCGATGCACTCCTCAACAGGCAGGTAGACGGGCTTATTCTTTCTCCCCCTGAAAATGCAGCAAATGCCCTTCAGGCACTCGTGGAACAGAAAACCCCGTTTGTATTGCTGGACCGCTATTTTTCGAGTGTCAAGGCTGATGCCATTTGTCTGGATAACCACGCGGCCACCAATGCCGCGGTGCAACACCTCCTGCGACAACAGAAAACCCGCATCGGCATGATCGCTTACCGCACCACACTGGAACACCTGCAGGACCGGAAGAACGGGTACATCGACGGACTGAAAACTGCCGACATTTCCTTCAACCCATCCTTCCTGAAAGAGATTGATATTATCGTAACAGAAGCAGCGGTGGAGCAGGCGATGAACGAATTGCTGCAACTACAGGAACCGCCGGAAGCCATTATCTGCGCCTCCAACCTCATCGCCACCAAAGCATTGAAGTTGCTGCGCAAGAAACGCAACAACACCTCCTTCATCCCCGAGATCGTGGGTTTCGATGAAACGGACCTCTTTCATTTTGTTGATCCGCCACTCACTTACATCAGGCAGCCATTGGTGGAGATGGGCAGAAAGGCCACCCACCTGCTGCTGGAGCAGATGAATGGCCGTTCAGAAAGAGAAAGGTTTTTAGTGAAGGGGACATTAATAACTGGGTAGTATAAACGAAGATGTGATTACTTTACCACTTGCTGGAATGCTCCGGTCATCACGACTTCCGCACATACTTCGTTAATATCACAATGGTCTGTTCATTTATCTTCCCTTCAATGTGTTCGGGATTATCCTGTACCAGTCTGATCTTTCTTACAATTGTTCCTTTGGGCGCCATAAAGTTCGTTCCTTTCACATTCAGCCCCTGCGTGAGCACCACGGTATCACCGTTGCTGAGTGGTGTTCCGTTGCTGTCTTTATGAACATCGATGGTTTCAAAAGCACTGAGTGCCCAGTTCAGCACGGCATCATCCGGCTCTACCGCGTTCATGATATCGGCGGCCCAATCCTGTTCTTTGTTGGCGTACAGTATCCTGTAGCTCAGGGCCTGCACACTGGGTTCAGGGTTCCAGATGCTTCCCGCAAGGCATTGCCAGTGTTGCGCCGCATCTTTGTTGTCCATCATAGCCAGGCAGGTAGGACACAATGCCACTTCGTTTTCAATGTAGTCGTTATTTTTCGGACTCACGGCAAAGGCAATGGTCGCTGCTTCCACAGTACACAATTCACAGGTGCCCTGGCAACGTTCTTTCAACGACGTGGTGATGCTGGTATTCATATTTGTATTGCCCCGGTTATCTTGTGGGACGCGGGGCGCAAGTTACGTTTCTTCCCCGGCATTCAGAAAAGAACCACCAATCCAGCTATCTTTAACAGCAAATTCTTTGGCATTCATGAAAGCATATTTCCGGTTCAGTATTCCCTACTTCCTGCTCACGATTATTTTGTTCGCTATAGAAGTACTGATCGCAAAGTACCTGCACGACCGGATCATCAGGCCTTATGTTGGCGATGTGCTCGTAGTGATGCTCATCTATTGTTTTGTACGAAGTTTCTTCAGGTTCCCGGTATTGCCTACTGCCATCGCCACGCTGCTGTTCGCGTTTCTGATCGAAACACTTCAGTATTTCAATATCGTTCACTTGCTCGGACTTGAAAAATACTACCTGGCACGTTTAGTGATCGGCACTTCCTTCGAATGGATAGACCTGATCGCTTATACAATCGGCACCCTGATTATATTGGGAGTTGAGAAAGCAAGAAGTTAGTATTTCAATATTACAATTTTCCTTAAATTGTAGTATGATCCCCGACACAACCGAACGCTCCGTTTTAATAGGCGTAAGCGGCCATCGCGATCTTCGGCCCGAAGACCTTACCAGGATACAACAGGAACTCCTTTCCAAAATAAAGGAGCTTACCACACAGTGCAATTCCCCTGTGCTGATCGCCGGTACCGCAGCAGGTACAGACACAATAGTAATGCAACTCGCTAAAACGGAATCTCTTCCATTCTTAGACCTGAACGCGGTTGTTCCCCGCGAACAGCAGGAATCCGACGACAATTACTATGCGAGACAGGCAGATTACCTGCTGGCCCATTGCACCCATATCGTTGTGGCCTGGGATGGAATTTACACCCATAAACCTGGCGGCACTTCCGAAATTGTGCGCGGTGCGCTGTACGGGGAACGCCCCATTACTATTCATCATCTTGTAACGCCAAGAGTATCCAATCCCTTTCCCATAGCCAGTTTGCTGGAAGAAGTGATCGATTATAAAAAGAAGAAATTCCTACGCATTCCTTTCGCGATTCATTTCAGTTGGATCATACTTGAAAACAAGGGCATACCCAGGCACAAGGTCCATGTGCTGAATAGTAACAATGGGGAGTTTACCTGGAACTATCTTTTGCCCGTATTGTTCATCGCGCTTACATTGGTATTGGGCGTAACCGGCTTTGGTTTGCACGACAACTGGGCTGATACCTGGCTGAATTATATTTTCAAATCCATCAATCTTGTCACCTTCAACGAATCTGTTTTTAAGGAAACGCCCAACTGGTTGATGAATGCCGCGCGCATTTCCGGACTGCTGGCCGTTTCCCTCACCTTCATTTACGCATTCCGCCTGGCCTTCAAACCGCAATACGAAAGCTTGAAAAGAAGACGGTGGAAAAAAAGCGGTTTCAACCTGGTAACCGGTCTCAACGAAATGAGTTTCGATCTTATCAAAGATCTCTCCTTTCACAAAGAAAGAACGGTGCTGCTTCATGCGGATGAAAACGATACATTTGGTCCGGACCTGGAAAAAATGAAAAACGTGGTTGTTGTGAAAGGAAGTCCTTCATCGGCCACCATGCTGAAGGCTGTCCACTTCGGTTCCGCGAAGAAGGTATTTGTAATGTCCGGCGACGATACGCAGAACGTACGCACCATGCAGGAACTGGACATTCTTACAACACCTGGTCCTGATCCTGAAACGCCGGACCGCTTCGTACATATCCGCGATGAGCACCTCCGGAAATTCCTGAGAAACAATCTCAGCAGGTATTCCATCAACCGATCCAACTTATTCAATATTTACGAGAATACCGTGCGCAAGTTACTGCTATTGTATCCGGCCGACCGTTTCTACCAAACACCTGAAGCAACTGCAGCCGTCGTTTTTATTATCGGTTTCTCCGAATTGGGCAAACAAATTGCACGCACATTCCTGAAGCAGGGACATTACGAACCCGATAAGCGATTGCGCATAAACGTTATTTGTGAAAATGCTGAAGTGGAACGCCAACAATTCGAAAAGAATTATCCCATGTTCTTTACGCGGGAGCATGATGCGCTGCAGTTAAAAAAAATGAAAGCGTATGTATGGCAGAATATTGAACTGAAATTTACCGAATTGCCATCCGGCAGCAGTGGCTGGTCGTCAGGTAGCTTTCCTTTGTTTCCTTCCGTTACCGAAGGAAACATTGTTACCGTGTACGCCTGTCTGCCCAATGGCATCGGATCGGCGGCTATCCTGAACAATACGCTGCCCGCACTGGATCTGCTGAAACAAAAAAATAATTGCAACCTCCAGGTGTTCTGCTATTATAACTTCCCGGATAAAAAAGAAGAACTGGTGATTGAAGATCACCTGAACAAGCTGGCCCCGCACACTTTTGTAAAGTGCTTCGGTAACTTTAAAGACGAATGCAGCTCCGCCGCAATCCAGAACATGGCATTGGATGCGCTCCCTCAATTGATTCACGCAAAATATTCCAATCCATGGATATTTGAATTACAGGACAAGGTGGAAACACACTGGTACCAGGCCAGCGAAAAAGACAAATCCTCCAGCCGTCAGGCAGGTGACCATCTGTGGACCAAACTACGCATACTGGGCCCTCTGATAGCATGGCAGTTTGAACCATCCAGCTTTGAACCGAAGGCCGCCATGAGGGACAAACTTTATAACAATGAAGTGATCGCTAAAATGGGAGAAATTGAGCACAGGAGATGGTGCGCCGAAATGATGCTGCAAGGTTTTGTTCCGCCCGAAGAAGCGCCGGACTCCCCCGCGTACATTACCCTTGCAGAAAAATGGACTGATAAAGCATTCAAACAGGAAACGTTGCACCTGGGCATGCACATCAACCTCGTACCATACGATAATCTGCTGGAAAGGGAAGCTGCGAAAGACACGGATCAGATCAAGACCATTCCGGTGTTTTTGCAAAGGATTATTCATACATAGCGCCGGTTATTACGCATTGGGCATCACCCCGAACTGTTTCAGCAATCCGGGCACATCTTCCATGGCAGCCAGCGACAGCAGTTTATCCCGCACCCTTTCCCCATCTTTATGTACATGGTACAGCAACGCATTTTCGACCCTGTCGAGCAGCCTTTCACTCGACTGCCGCAGTGTTGGAGAAGCCGCGCCGGGTTGCCGCCTGAAACCGCCGTTCTTATCGGTGCGTTCCTGCAAAGAAAGGAGTCTGGGCGATATTTTCAGGGGATAGATGGTTCGCGGCAGGTCGATGGCTATGCCGCCAATATGGTACACCCAGATACCACCCTTATCATCTCCATCCGGAATGGTTAAGTTTTTTTCCAGTTCCAGTTTATACCCGTTATCCAGCAATATTTTTTCGAAGTACTCCTTATCATCGCTGTAAGTATTCATCACATTTTTGGGTCTTACCACTATCAGTCTGCTCAACTTCTCTTTGTTCAGGGAAATGATGCCGCCAACGGCGAGGAGCCTGCTCACAAAATTGTAGTAATAGCCAGTAGCGAGTCCCACGGCTGCACTGATGTCCACAATGGGCAACCTTCCGTAGAACTGTGTAATCCGGTTATCTGAAAAATCCGTGTTGTCATTGGTATTCAGGAAAGCCAGGATGGAAGGACGGAGTGCGTTTTTTACCAGTTCCAGCTCAAATTCCGGCACTATGGTCACACGGTTTGTTAACCCATAGAAAGAGATATCGGTGCCCTGTTCCGCGATGTAGATCACAGGAATTCCGAGTGCATGCAGCAGTCCCATTTCGTAATATACATTGGGACTGGGCGCTCCTCTTACACCCGCCTTCGGTGTAAGATTGATGATCACAAGATCAGCGATATCAAGCCTGTTCAGAATACCATAAACGATTTCTGAATCACGCCATTCATCGGGAATATGTACTTCAGAAGTGGTTGTAGCCAGCAACGCTTTGGCAGCAGGTTCTTCCAGCAATTGTTCAGCGGCGCGGCCAATGGTTTGAACGGAATTGTTCGGCACAACGGTATCGCCCATGGGGCCGAGGATCACGATATCGAGTCTGTTGTCGGATGCGTAGTTGTTTCTGTACATGGAAAAGATTGAGGATGAAGGGCGGAGGTTGGCTTCATGGGGATGGAAAGTAAAAATAAGAAATTAGCCCAAGTTATATTACAAAAAAACATAACTTCACAACAACCCTTAAATCTTTCCGATGGCAAATTATTCTTTTCCTTCAGCAGGATCAATTTGGATCTTTCTCATTCCATCTGCTCATCAATACAATCTTTCCACAGGTTCAGCTCCGAAAAACAACGTCAGAAGCTATTGACAACAGTAGAAATCATTAAACCATAAACAATAAAACCATCTTATGAATCAGGAAAAAATAAAATTCTTCATCGGCTCCGGAGCAGAATTAACTGAAGAAAGAGAAAAATGTATATCAATATTTCATCGCATTAGCAGAAGTCATATTCACCTGTCTCTAGAACCAATTCTCTGGGAATATGAAATGGTAAAGTCAAATTTTTTAGGATTTAAAAATATTCAGTCAGCAATCAACCCAACTCTGACTGCATGCGATGTTGCTATTTTCATATTTTACTCAAAGATCGGGAAATACACCCGGGAAGAATTTGAACTTGCTGCCAAATCAAAGACTGTTTTCGTTTTCTTCAAAAACGGATTCAAACCTACCGCTGAAACTCAGGTTGAATACAACGAACTCATGCAATTCAAGGCAAGCCTTAATGATACTATTCTTTATAATCATTTCAACAATATTTCAGAGTTTGAGTTAAAACTATTTGAGAATACCAATCACTTCCTAAGCAAGAACTTCAACGTTAAAAGAAACTACGAAAAAACCATTGAAGTGCTAAAGAGAGAAAAAGAGCAGGCGAGTATTGATTTAAAGGAACTTCAGCATGAACTATCCAGGCATTCATCAACAAGTGACCTTAAAAGAAAGGCGCTTTCTGAAATTACGAACAACAATTATTCTGCGGCTGAAACTTCCCTCCTTCAATCATTACAAAATGAAAAAGCATATACTTCCGACACACTATACGAATTAGGTAAACTCAAACACATACAGGGAAAGTATCATGAAGCTCAGAAATTTTTCGAATTAGCCGCAAACAACAGCGCACACAACAGCCAGTATCTTCACAGTTGCGGTGTTGCTGCAAGGAGCTTAGGCCAATACGACAAGGCTGCTGCGTATATGGAAAAAGCTTTAATGGCCGATATTGAAAAATTCGATAAAGACAACCTTGAAATTGCAGAGAGATACAACAATCTTGGTGTCGCATTTCGAGATGCTGGAAAAATAGACAAGGCATTCGAAGTTCATGCTCAGGCGCTTAAAATTATCACCAATCTGAAAGGAATAGATTGTCCTGAAATTGAACCCTATTATAATAATATTGGTTTGGCTTACCTTGATAAAGGAGAGTTTGAAAGAGCAATTATGTTTTTTGATCTTTCCATTAAGGCTAACCTAAAATATAATGGTAAAGAAAACAAGGCACTGGCATCCTATCTTAACAATAGCGCTTCTGTACATGAGAGAAAAGGCAACATTAATGAAGCAATAAAATTGTACGAACAGGCATTAAATATCCTCCAGCAGACTCCTGGCAACAATGCCCTTGAAATTGCCACCTGCTATAACAATCTAGGCCTTGCACATCAAACTGCAGGCAACTATAGAGATTCGATTTCTCTATTAGAAAAAGCACTCTCCATGAACAAAAATATCCTTGGAAACACCCATCCGTATATAGCGATAACAAACCACAATTTAGGACTGACTTTTTTACACATGAACAACCCGACCAAAGCGCTTGAATATATTCAGATAGCGTACAATATGGACAAAAATTTCTATTCTGAAGAAAGCATTACTATTGCAACCAGGTATAATAGCTTTGGTGCTGCACATCTCAATCTTGGCGATTTGGAAAAAGCATTGCATTATTTTAATAAAGCATATTTGATCCTTTCAAAACTAGTTCCCCATAACCATCCCCATTTGAAAATGGTTGAACAAAGTATTCTGGGAATACAAAGAAGAGGGAAAAGCCCCCTCTTCTGAATAGTTGCCTGATTCAAAAAATAATCACCTCAACTGTACCCGCAGCATCCACGCCATTTTCTCGTGTGCTTCCATCAATCCGGTAATAAAATCTCCTGTCCCCGCATCTTTGTAATCGTTGGTCACGAGGTTTATTTTTTCCCGCATCCGGATGATGATGCTCTCATGATCGGCGAGCAGCACTTTTACGAAACCGGTCCCGTCGTTTTTTTCCCGGCTCATTTCGGTGAGGTGTGTGAGTTCAAGAAAGGTTTTTAGTGTGGCCGGTGCATAGTGGCCGAGTGCGCGGATGCGTTCAGCCACATCATCTATCATTTCATCCAGTTCTTCGTATTGCGATTCGAAGAATTTGTGTTTTTCATAAAAGTCGCTTCCTTCCACATTCCAGTGGGCGTGTCGTGTTTTGGTATATAATACAAATTCGTCTGCCAGCAGAATACATAGTTCCTGCGCAATTTTCGAGCGATCTTCCTCGCTGATGCCGATGCCTGTTTGCATGATAGTATTTAGTTTGATGAAAAATTATATTGAAGGGTGGCCGCGGTAAAAAGAATATCCTTTCCATTACCTGCGGCTCTTAGAAAGGGTCCAGCGTTGAACCAGGTGAACTCCCAGGTGAGGGCGAGCGCGCTGGTGGCACGGAACTCCAGGTTGGTGGCCAACTGGCTTCCGATAAACGCCGGTGCAATATTGTTGCCCCGGTAAATAAGGGCCACATTCGGCGCGTAAATGCCATCACTCGTGGAATACCTCCTGAAGATATCCAGGTCTATTCCCCAGTCCAGGTTGGGATGAAGGGCACAATTCAGATAAGGATGAACATCTATTAGATTGGCCGGACCAATCAATGCGGCCAGACCGAAATAGGCACCTCTCGGGAAGAGCGGATTGAAAGTTTGCAGCCTTTCGTCGCCCGGAGTTTTATCACCGGAGATGAGCTCCGTTTTTATACCGATCTCAGGCTTGTATTTACACCCGTTGAAACGGTATGCTGTATTCAGGGAGACGGTGTAGGCGCTGATCTTTTTTGAAGCGAACCGGCCAAACTGGTAAACAGCTTCCAGGTCGTACACTGTGTTACCGGTTTTGTTCCATATTCTAGTGCCGAAGGAATGGCGCTGTTCCGCCCCGGCTCCGTCTTCGAAAACAGCCTGTTTCTTGCCGAGATTCAGGTAGTAGAGGTCCACGTTCCTTAAAAGCGGTATTTTATTTTTCACCAGGTAGGCGCCCCACAAATTTGTATCGCGGCGAAACCCGTCGTCGAAGATGCCTTTCCTGGCTGATACATAATAACTGAAAAAAGCATCCAGTCGGGTATGCTTCCGTTCCAACACTATTCTGGCCGCATCAAATGCCTGCCGGTTGTTTGGCCCCTCCCGAACGGAGATCAGGCGCTGACTGCCATAGGAGAACTCCTGCCTTCCGGCGCGGAATAAAACAGAAACACTATCGGATACGGGTAATTTGTAATCGATGTATGCCTGGTGTAGATCTAGAGGATTTTCATCTACCGGACTGGTATCCATCCTTCCATTGGAAAGACTGCTTTGCAATTGTATGAAAGTGCTGAGGCGGTTGTTCCACCGAATGTTGTAGTGCAACAGGAAACGGGCCATTACAAAACCATCCTCATCCTTTGGTGCATCGCCCCATTGCTCGTTGCGGAAATAAAAGTATTGCAGGCGGGTTTCACCGCCGAATGAAGCACTGATACCATTTTCCTTTGCACCAGTCCCGTTCGCTGAAAGTTTTGTTTCCGGCAGTGTATCGGCGAGGTTGCCCACCGGTAAAGTAATTGTATCCTGCTTTGTTTGCATGGCGCCTTTTGCGGCAACAGCATTTTGCAAGACCGGAACAAGCAGGAGAAAGAACAATATTTTCATGCCGTTTTTTACTGGTAACCCCCATAGTATTTTACCGGACTCCATGCAGGTATTACAGCCGGTTTAGGCGGTGCGAAACCACTGAATTCATCCTGCCCATATATTGGTTTTCCATCTACGATGGTCAGCTTTGAGGTAATAGACAACAACTCCTGATCGGGCACAGAGAAATAGTCTCTGTCCAGCAGCGAGATGTCCGCGAAATACCCTTGCTTAATCTTTCCTTTGTTCGTTTCTTTCAGCAAGGTATAACCGCCGTATGTAAGTAGTGATAGCGCTGTTTTCCTATCCAATGTATTTTCCGTTCCCATCACCTGCGTTCCACCAATTGTTCTTCCCGTAGTGATCCAATAAAGCGCCACCCAGGGATTGTAGCTGGCCACGCGGGTGCCATCTGTTCCCAATGCTACGGGGATACCCAACTCCAGCATTTTTTTTACCGGCGGAGCGTTCCGCGCAGCTTCAGCGCCATATCTTCTGATGAAATGTTCGCCCTGGTAAGCCATGCGGTGCTGTATGGCGATACCGCCGCCCAGCGATTTAATGCGCCGCATATTTTCTTCGCTGATGGTTTCAGCATGATCTATGAACCATACCAGTCCGTTGAGCGGTGTTTCCCTGTTCACAGCTTCAATCACATCCAGATCGCGGGAGATGCTTTCGTTGTACGTGGCATG
>CAMLPA010000062.1 GCA_946481605.1 uncultured Flavihumibacter sp.
ACATTCGAACAGGACTCCGGGTTGATGCCGTCTGTATTTGGCGAGGGCGGGTTCAGGATGGTGACCGCGTGCACGGTTACATTGTTACAGAATTCCGGATTTACCGTCCAGAAAGGGGAATTTTTGATGGTAATCCCTTCGATAAGCACATTGTTGCAGTTCATGAACTGGATAAATGGCGGGCGCAGGAAGCCTCGTTTCATCTGCTTCGGATCATCGGGTAACAGGATGTCCTTGTTCAGGCTGTCGAACATCAGTTGCCATTTGGAACGCGGGCGTTGGTCGGTATAGCCTTCGGCGAAATCCCACCATTTCTTTCCGTGCCCGTTGATGGTTCCCCTTCCAGTTATGGTGATATTTTCCGCTTCAAACGCGTAAAAAAGCGGGGAGAAACTGGTGACATCCACGCCTTCGTACCGTGTTTGCACCATGGGCAGGTACTGGTTGAAATCGTCGGAGAAATGCAGTTCCGCTCCGGCTTCAATGTGAATGGTGATATTGCTTTTCAGGTGAATGGGACCCGTAAGGTATTTACCTGCCGGGAAATACACCGTTCCCCCACCCTTGGCTGAAGCCGCAGCTATGGCTTTCCGGATAGCGGTGGTAGCCAGTGCACTGCTGTCGTTTTTAGCGCCATATTTTTGCACATTGAACCACTGCTGCGCATTGCCGGATAAGCCCTGAAAAAGAAAACAAGCGATCAATAAATATTTCATATCAACATATTCTTATTCAAATATCCAATCCACTTCCCGGATGGTTTCCGTTTCCGATAAGCCGGCGTCGTACACCTGCTCAGGCAGTGTTTTCACGAATCCCAGCAACAGGCATTTTCCTTTCGCAAGCCGCAGGGTATGTTTTCCCGGAGGAAACGTGTAAGCATGTACGTTAACCGGTGGAAGACCTTTCAGCACGATACCATTAGCGATCCATGCTTCAGCCTGACCGTAATCATTTGCGGTGGCGTTGGTTTCCAATTCCGGAGCAGGTAAAAAACCCGGTTGTTTTCCGGTGAAAAAACCTACCAGGAAATGCACTTTTTCTTTGGTCGTGAAGCTGATTTCCGAGCCTTCGGTTTGTTGCTTTTGCGGATCGGCAATGATGCCATTCAGCGCTTTTAATTCCGGTACTACTTTGAATAGTGTACTTGTATCATTGCTGAACGGGCGTGCGTTTTCCCTGACCGAATAAGCTGAAAATTTCGCTGTTTTCACTTGAGCAGGTTCCAGTAATTTCCGTGTAACAACAGATGAAACATTTCCAACTTTCGCTAAAGAATCTACTCTTTTTTCAAGCAGTTTCAACTCGTTTTTAAAATGCGGTTGCACTTCATACCAGTTGATATAAGTAGCATCCACACCACGGAAAGGAATTTTCCTTTGCGCGGTCTGCATACTGTTGGCATAGCGGTAAGTGGCTTTGGTACGTTGCGTAAGAGAGTCGTACCACCGAACACTCTCTTTCAATGGCGCTATGGCCTTCCGAAGATCGTCCACATCTTTTGAGTATTTATACCGCAATGCGGCCAACGCTGCTTCGGCTTTGTACGCATAATGAAAAGCCAGTGCGCGGTAACAATACACATCGTTTTTCCACCGGTTGAACTCCTCCGTGTTTTTCGCCACGAATGGTGCGGCTTTTTCTATCGCTTCCACCGCTTTTTCTCCGTGTTCTTTAACGTCGTTGATCACCACCCAGGGCGTTTCGCCGGTATGCTTTTCACCTTTAGTAGCTTTCAGCGTATATTCCGCCAGACTCTCTCCTTCCGGGGCTTCAGATTCATACAACATTGTGAATAAGCCAAAGCGGGTAGGATTTACGAGTTGGCTCATCTGCATACCAAGTGTAAGCGTTTGCCTGTTCCCATCCGTGATGCCAAACCTGCGCAATAGTTTCGGGGCGATTTCGCCGGTCTCTTCCATGGCTTTGCGTATGGGCGCGGCCTGTTCTTCCTTCATGCCAAAATATCCGCCTATCTGCTCATTCCAGTATTGTATTTCTTCGGTGCGTGGCCGGTGGCAATTCCAGGCGTACCGGGCCCATTGTTTGTACCAGAGCCAGTCGCGCTCTACCTGTAGCAGTTTTGTGCCCGCGCTGTCCGCGGCATAGGGCCAGTCCCAATAAGAAGCCTGGGGATAAAGGTGCAGGCCGTTAGACCCATAAATATTGTGCATGGCCTGAACGCTTTTCTGGATAAAATCGGCTGATGCGTACCGGAAAGGTTCGAGGTTCGCTAAAATATGTACGTTCTGAATGTGTACTGTACCGATGGCGCTCAGTTTCCTGTGGAGTTCGGCCCAGGTGCCCCGTGGTGTGTAGGTGGTGAGCGCCTCTCCGTTGTACTTCGCCATGGTGTAGAGGTTGCGGTATGTTTTCAGCGCCTCATCCATTACGCGGGGCGCATCGCTGTCGTGGGCCCGTAAAACAATCGGTGGTTCCTCCGTTATTTTCCTGGCCTTTAATCCGTCTTTTACCCCGGGAATGATAGTCTTTGTAAACCATTCCACATCGTCTTCCCCCACCCCTTCCATGGCTTCTCCCAATGTAACCAGTAGTCCCACGTTGGGATACTTCTCCACAAATGCGGCGATGGATTTTCTGGTATAGTCTGCGATTAAAGGGATGATCGGACGTTCCCTGTCCTGGGTTTTGATGCCGTGTTTTTCCGCGAAAGGTTTTGAAACGATAATGTTGTAGAACATCTGGATGATCCAGATTCCGCGTTTGTCGGCCTCTTCAGCAATAAATTTGTACATCACCTCATTCTTCTGAAAGGTGGCTTCATCCACTTCGAGCGCGTAAGGATAATCTTTCAGTTTCACAAGCGAAGCGAAAGGATGGCCGTTCCAGAGATAGAGCGAATTCATGCGGTTCACAGCCAGTGAATCCAGGTAAGATATCCAGTGCTGTTTGTCGTAAAACCAGGGAAAGGTTTCTTCCGTGTAAGGGTATTCATAAACGGTTCTGCCCGGCAGGTAATAAGGTTTTTGCAAGCCAATGCAGGCACCGCGCAGGACCATTTCCGGCTGATCTGAAAAATCGATACCGGAAGGAATTTCCTTTGAAAGGGTGATGCGTTCGGCCAGTTCAAGACATCCATACAGGGTACCCGATGGACCCGCGCCCAGGATAGCGATATTGTCTTTCCCAAAAGACTTCAGCGTAAAACTTTCTTTAGAAGCAGTATCTGTTTGAAGGGACGGCGCAACGGATGTATTGGCCGGCGCTTCAGTGTACAAATACACGGAGAACATGTTGTTTTTTTCACGGGACATCCTGGTGGTAGTATAACCGGCCGACTTCAGCGCTCCCGCCAGTTTCTCCACACCGTACAGCACACGCGGTTCAGGTGAAGCAGGCAGCACAATGGTGATCTTCTTCCCGTTTCCCGGGAGAAGATCACCGGCTTGTAAACGATTAAAAAAACAACAACACAAACAAAAGATTGTGGCAAAGCATCGTTTCATCCCAACAGTTTATTCGTTCCGTGTATGCCCGGGTAAGGTCCGGAACCACACAATGATTCAATAAAGAAGCGCATTAAAGTTAGGCAAGGATGCCCCCCTCAAAAATGGGAGAAATGGGCGTATTGATGGATTATTTTATCATTTTTAACCTCAATCTTTCTGTAAGGAACGGTATTTTTTAGGGGAAACCCCTATGATTTTCCTGAATCTGCGGGAGAAGTAGTAAGGATCATCGAACCCCATGGTGAGGGCGATATTTTTGATAGAATGATCGGTAAAATCGAGTTGCTGGCTGGCCTTCTGCATTTTCATCTGGATGAAATAGTCGATGGGGGCATAGCCTGTTTTCTGTTTGAACAAACTTGAAAAACGGGACACCGAATAATTGTAGTGCGCGCACAATTCGTTGAGGGAGATGTTTTCGTTGATGTGTTCCTGCATATAGCGGATGGCACTCTCCACACAATCATTTTTATCGTGCGCTGCGGCTTCAAAATGTTTGGCATTGTAGATAAACAGGGTGATAAGATGGGCCAGGTTCATGTTCACGAACAACAGGTTATCGATACTGTAACCAAGTTCCAATGTTTTGTACATCTTATTGAGCAGTTGAATCACCTGTTCATTCGACTTCACATACGCAGGCTGGAAATGTTTTTCCACGGAATGCTGCTCGTTAAATAACGGTAAGAGATCTCCGCCGAAATGCACCCAGTGAATGGTCCAGGGCTGTTTGGGATCACTTCCGTAAGCATGTTCCACATTACCGGGCAGGATGAAGAATTCATTGGGTTGCACTTTGTATTCCTTGCCGGCCAGTTTATACCATCCATAGCCATCCACACAATAGAAAAGAAAGTTTTCGGGCAGTCCTTTTTTCCGGTAGGTATAATGACCTTCCGCCCGGGGATAATACCCCAGTCCGCACACGTGTAAACCACCCAGCAGCGGGTTAGATTGAACGGAGGATTTCAGTACTGATTTGGGAATTTCGATCCGCTGGCGGCCAAGTCCATACCATATATTCTTGTGCGAGGCACCGTTTTTTCCTGTTTCCATGGCAGCAATCCAATTAAGTGATCTGTAATTTACAGTTTTTGAAGAAGCGGGTATCCTGTGGCTTCCTGTTCAGAGAAAATTTTGTGGTGGTATCCCCTTTTCAAGGCACGAGGCATAGACCGCTTCCACGCAGGCCATGGTATGCAGCACATCTTCAACGGAGTTTCCAGGTGCGGTAATGCTCCCTTCTTTTGCCCGCATCACCTGTGCCATCGGGCCAATAAATGCATGGGGAAACCACGAACCACCGGGATCCAACTGCACCCATGGGCCGGGCGTATTACCCTTTTTCAACTGGTATAAAAACGTATCAGGTGCAGTGCCGGGATAATTCACGAGGAAACCAAGGCCAATTTTAACAGCACCTTTTGTTCCTTCTACTTTCAGATAAGCCTCCTGTTCCTGTTCTCCGAAATAGTGGGTATGGTTGGTGTGTATGGCCGCCCTCATCTGATCACCATATTCCATAAGGATGTTGGTTTTGACGGATGCCAGCTCGCGCATATCCGGATGCTTCCAGGTTCTGGCCACAATACCCGTAGGTTCACCAAATAAGGAACGGATCAGATCGATGTAGTGAATGCTGTGGTAAAGTATTTCCACCCGTGGAATTGCTTCCAGGAAACGCCAGTTTTCCCAGGGCATGTGTACATTCAGGTAGATTTCGAGATCCGTTATTTCACCTAAAGTACCGTGTTGAAGCAAACTTTTCAGCCCGTTTACCGCGGGTGCATACCTCAGTTGAAAGTTCACCGCTGCCAGCAGTTTTTTCTCCCGGCAAATCCGGTGTATTTCTTTCGCCTGTTCCATGTTTTCACCCATCGGCTTCTGGATGAGTACAGCGGCTTCTTCGGGCAATAACTTCAATACTTCGCTGGTGACATTTCCCGGAACGGCTATATCATAAACCCCAGAAGTTCCTGCTTCTTTCACCAGTTCTTCCAGGGAGAAAAACACCTTGGGAATCGTGTATTTTTCTGCCAGCGCCTGTGCTTTTTCTACCAAGGGATCATAGATTCCGGCCACGGAAAATCCGGCGAGCGCATAGGCAGGCAGGTGCGCATCGTGTACGATTCCACCCGCACCAATCATATAAATTTTATGCAGACCGGCAGGAAGATCAATGGAGAATTTTATTTCGGGAACGCTGTTCATATTATTCAGAAGCACCGAGGTAATTGCCGTAAGTTAGGACAAGAACGGATACGAGCAGTACCGCCAGGGCGATAAAAAGTTTACGCATGGTACCTTTTCCACTGCCTTTCCATTCCTTCATGGCCAGGCCAGTAAGGGCACTCAGCAATACGAGCAATATCATGTGAATGGCCCAACTGGTGAATTCGTAAGCACCCATCCGCACGTGGCCCAGTCCGTAAAAAAAGAATTGAAAATACCACAATGTTCCTGTGATGAAAGCCATCAGGAAATTAAAAGAAAGTGTGGCGCCCGCGAGCGCCTTGTATTGCCCCCAGGTCTTTTTCCGCGTATGGAGCCATGCGCAGTACAGGAAGGTAGTAAGGAAGGCGCCTGAATTGGAGAAAATATAGATCACATTGCCTTGGTACTGGCCTGCGCCATAACGTGCGGCAATGTCTGCGATGGGTTGTCCTTCATTGATCGAAAAACCATAGACCGCGGAAAAAATACCGGCCAGTAAACAAAGCGGCAATCCCTTCGCCATAGAGAATTCGGTGGCTTCTTTTTTCCCGGCATCCAACTCTTTTTCTTTGCTTCTTCCTGCCACACCACACAATGCGATCCCCAACGCACCGAGGAATATCCCGCCAAAAAC
Organism: uncultured Flavihumibacter sp.; assembly: GCA_946481605.1. Next base: position 6,319 of record CAMLPA010000062.1, read on the forward strand.
AAGTGCTGATCCGGGTTGTGCCCATAAGGTGCCTAGTTTCCCTTCAATGATCGCTGGCAGCAAAGTGCCGAGGATACATGAAATGCCCACGGAGATAGCGTAGGTGAGCGAATATCCTACGTACCGGATGGCCATGCCGAAAGCCGTTCCGCCAATACCATAGCCCATCCCCAACACGAAGGTGCGCAACAAGACTGCTGTTGGCGCTTCAGCGATCACCTGGGCAAGAGAAGGTATGGTGATCCAGGCGATCACGACCGGCAGCAAAAGCCAGCAAAAGAAAGCCTGTGCCAGCCAATAAGTTTGCCAGGCCCACTGTACCACTTTTTTCTGCGGAGTGAAGCAGAGCGCCGCAAAAGATGCGCCCACGCCATGTAAGAGAATTCCGGTGAATACACCCATGTTCAGCAAGGTTGTTCGTTAGAGTTGATACAACGCGGTGGCGGTTTTCCGCAGCACGGCATCCATTTCATTACGGTCGGGAAGTAACTTCGTCAGCACTTCCGTGTACGTTTGCCATGTGTGGGAATAGCTGCCCGCGAGTAAAGATACGGGCCAATCTCCGCCACAAAGGCAATGGTCCGGACCGAAATGTTCCAGCACAAAAGCCACCGGCGCCTCAATGTCCGCCGCGGTCCACCCGAAGGGTTTTCCGGAGGCAGTACCCAGCCCGGACAGCTTCGCGTATATATTTTTATTTCCGGCGGCCACTTTCATCAGCGATCGCCATTCTTCATCATCTTTTCCATTCATCGGTGGCTGGTTGAGGTGGTCCAGCACCAGTTTCAGCGACGGTATCTGCTCGCCTACACGGATCGCGTTCTGAAGGTGCGACAACTTCACGCCCACCACATCATAAGGAATGCCAGCTTCAGCAAGTAAACCCAGACTTTCCACCACTTCCTCCTGTCCTAACCAGTTTTCATCCGGCTCATCATGGATGAGGTGACGCACGCCTTTGAAGAACGGATTTTTTTTGAACGCATTGAGCGCACGTTCTGCTTCCGAAGGTTCCATCAACGGTATCCAGCCCACAACACCTTGTATCCATTCAGTATGCGCAGCCAGTTCCAGCATGTACTGCGTTTCTTCCAGGGTATTTGCTGCCTGCACCAATACACCCGCTTTCACCCCTGCAATCCGCCTTTCATGCTCCAGTTCTTCCAGCGGATAAGAGCGGTTCAATATGGAAGTATTCCCGTCCAGCCAGCCGTAGCGCAGCTTTTCAAGGTTCCAGGTATGAACGTGTGTATCCACTATTTCCAGCTCCATATCACCAGTTTAGGTGCCAATGTTACAAATTTGTTCGCATCAATGGCTGATCCCGAATTGTTTTTCCACCAGCTTGTTGTGTTCTCCCAAAGCAGGCGCCCCGATATCCGAGACCAGCAGTTCACCATCCACACGAATTGGACAGCGTGTAGTAGTAACGGTTAGTCCGCTCGAAGTTTTCACTGCTATTTCCATTTGAAGGTTCCTGTAATTTTCTTCAGCTCGGAGTTCATCGTAATTCAGTACCCGTGCGCACCAAATGTCTGCAGGTTGGAGCAGATCAAGCCAGTAATCCGCCGGAGCCTTCAGCAGGTGTGCCGTGAGGATGGCTTTGATTTCATCCCTGTGGAGGAACCATTCCCCCGCATCCGCATATATTTCGAGGCCCTCACAATGCAGGAGCCTGCCCAGTGTAGGCACATCACTCATCGATAAAGCGATAAACCCCTGCGCAGTGCGGTAAATGCCGTAAGGCGCGGCGATATAGGGGTTCCCGTTCGACACATTGCTGCGTTGCGGCAACTGATGTCCATCGTTGTAAAAGCAGGTCAGTACTTCAAACTGAAAATCGAGTACACTTTCCATCATGCTTACCTGCACCAATGCACCTTCCCCTGAAACAGCGCGTTGTAACAGCGCTGCCAGTATTCCTTGTGCGATATGTGTGCCGGCCAGGATGTCCACCACTGCCACGCCCATGGGCGTAGGTTCCGCGTCTCCGTTGTTGCTGAGCCAGGTAAGTCCGGAAAGGGATTGAACCAGCAAATCCTGTCCGGGAAGGTCTTTCCAGGGACCTTCGGTACCGTAACCACTTATTTCCGCATATACGATACCAGGATTGATGGCTTTCACCGTAGCATAATCCAGACCGATACGTTCCATGACACCCGGACGGAAATTATGAAGCATCACATCCGCTTTTTCCAACAATGCTTTTACGCGTTCCAGGTCGGCAGCGTTTTTCAGGTCGGCGGCATAACTCTTTTTGTTCCGGTTGATGGCGTGGAAAATAGTGGACTCCCCTTCCATCACCACATCGGAAACATACAGGCTCCGGCATATATCTCCGGTACCTGGCCTTTCGATTTTGATCACTTCGGCACCCATATCAGCTAACCTCAGTCCGGCTGAAGGACCAGAGAGGAATTGGCTGAAATCGAGTACCACTATATCTTCCAGTAATTTCATTGTAAGCAGTTTCTATTCGGATGCTTTGGGGCTCACTGCTAATTTCAGTTCACCCAGTATTTTTTCCTGGTGTTCTCCCAACAGCGGCGCGGGCTTATCGGACACCAACCTTTCTCCATTGAATCTTATCGGGCAGCGTGTGGTTACCATTGATTTTCCACCGCGTATTTCCACGGATTGTTCCATCTGCAGCGCGCGGTATCCCTCATGTGCTTTCATTTGTTGCCAGTTCAGCACTTCGATGGCCCAGATGTCTTTTTCACGTAAACGCTTCAGCCAATGTTCAGCTTCTTCCTGCGCAAGGAAAGAAAGCAGCGTTTGTTTGATTTCGTCTCTTTTACGGAAGGCTTCTTCCTGTGAATACTGCGCCAGATCAGTACATCCCAGCACCACGGCGAGCTCCTGCAAGGGCGTCATGGCGATGGCGATATACCCGTTCTTTGTAGGGTAGATGCCGTAAGGCGCAGACAATAAAGGGTTTCCGTTGCCGATGGCACTGCGTTGCGGCAGGCGTCCTCCATTGAAATAAGTAGTCAATAATTCAAACTGAAAATCGAGGAGGGATTCCAGCAGACTGATCTCAATGTGTGCTCCGGTATTCTTTTTCTGACGGCGAATCAACGCGGCAAGGATACCCTGCACCAGTTGTGCGCCACACAAACTATCGGCTATGGACAGCCCAAAAGGCATCGGATCGTCATCCGCATTTCCGGTAGTATAGGCCAGTCCGCTTACGGATTGCAATAAAAGATCCTGTCCGGGTCTCAGTTTCCACGGACCATCTTTTCCATAACCGGAAATTTCACCATAGACCAACCGGGGATTGATCTTTTGAACGGAAGCATAGTCGAGACCTATCTTTTCCATTACACCGGGCCTGAAATTATGCGTCATCACATCCGCTTTTTCGATCAGAGCCTTTACCAGCAAAAGATCGCCGGGATTCTTGAGGTCAGCGGTAAAACTCTCTTTGTTGCGGTTGATGGTATGAAACAGGAGACTATCTCCACCCACCCACATATTTTTGATGGGTAGTGAACGACAGGCATCCCCCGTCCCAGGCCGCTCGATCTTGATCACGCGCGCCCCCATGTCCGCCATTCTCAGACCGGCCGACGGGCCCGATAGGTATTGGCTGAACTCCAACACAGTTATTCCCTTCAGCGGCAATTTATTCATAGCGCTCCATTAATGAAGATTCCTGAAAACTCTTTCTGTACAAATGTTCCAACTTTTCCAAAGTTGTCCTGGCACTTCCACCATAGCGCAGAAATTCCTGTAATGGATATCCGGCTTCGTCCTGAAAATCCAGGTACCCATGGTGCCGTGGCCGTACGAAAGCCCGCTCCAGCGCGGGAAGTGTATTCGAAAAATAATTTCCGGTAAGCGCGTTGTATGTTTCATGGGTCCATGCCGCACGCAATCCAGGTTGTCCGCCGTTTTCCACGTATAATCCGCACTGCCATTCAGGCGATGCTACCATACGTGCAAAGCGTACCGCTTCTTCTTTGTATGCTGAAGCAGCAGATACAGCTAAACCTGTTCCGCCAAGCGTACTTCTAAATGGCGAACCTCTGAAGGTGGGAAGATCACCATAATCAAGGCGATACTTCGCATAACCATTTCTGCTATAATTTGAATACCCATAAGCAAAAGGGCAATACCAGTAGTCGTTTCCGCCACTCATGCGTTCCGCCACACCAATCGGGTTTAGGTGGAACATTTCTTCCGGTAGCAGGGCATAAAGTTCCCGCATCAATTCCAGTGCTTCCCATCCTTTCTCCGGGGAAACAATGAAGGCTTCCTGTTCAAAAGGCGTTTCCCCCACGGCGATGCAAAACATGTAAAAATTCATCAGCGCGTCAATGGGAATGGCCGGTAGCGCCAGTTTTCCGGCTTTAGCGAGTTGCAATACCTGCTCCCATTTTGCTGGAACGGGTTCATGGTGTAATTGCAACAAATCACTTCTGAAACTTGATACAGGTGTTGCGGCATCAATGGCCAGCGCCCATTGGTGACCGTTATAGTGGTAACTCTTATGGGATGCGCCTGTTGACAAAACCTCTTGTTCCTGCAGGAACGTTTCCGGCAGGTATTCATCCAATGGGAGCACACAGCCGGTATGTGCGGCGGTGCCCACCCAGGGATGATCTATGATGAGCAAGTCGTAGGTGTCCGTTAATTTTTCAATGGGAAAGTCGGCGAATTCCTGGAGCGTTCGTTTTTTCCATCGGATTTCAACATCCGGGAACATTTCCTGGTATCGCTGGCTGGCTGCGAGCAGAGGAGTGATGCCGCGGCTATGCCCCCAGGTTATGCCATTCAACACATGGGCCATCGTACAATCGTTTAAGCGTTTCGTTTCTGCGCCAGCAGGATGTGTTCACACACCATTACCAGTTCCTGGCGCTGGTTGAACACTTCCACCAGTTCCGTTATGAGGCCGAATCCTGGTTTTTTATGTTCTTTTTTAGCGCTGATGGTCACCTTTACCCGGATGGTATCGCCAATGAACACGGGCTTCGTAAAACGCAGTCTTTCGTAGCCGTAGGTCATGGCCACTTCGTTGATCACCTGGGCGGTCATCCCGATGGCGACACTGAATATCAGGGTACCGTGGGCGATTCTTTTACCGAAGGGCTGGGTTTTGCACCATTCCTCGTCCATGTGATGCGGGAAGAAATCACCGGTTTGGCCGGCATGGATCACGATATCGGTTTCAGTGATGGTGCGGCCGCCGGTTGTTCTTTCCTCGTTGGTCTCAAACTCTTCAAAGTAGCGCTGAATGGTCATTTTTTCATCCGGGTTGGTTCAATCAGAATTCAATTAAAAGTAGTTCGGGAAGGGAGGGGAAACAATAGCATATTTCTACAAAATGATGGACTATTTTCTTAATCAGTGGTTTCCCATTTCAGGTACACATCCTGTGTGAGGCCTCCCGGCAGCAGCGGTACACCGTTCAGCCGGAAGGGCGCCGAGGTGCGGGTGATCCTTTTTGCTTCTGGCAGTTGCTGGTCGCCAATCAGCC
>CAMLPA010000063.1 GCA_946481605.1 uncultured Flavihumibacter sp.
GGCCACTGGTGGAAGTGCCCGCGCTGATAGCGCTTGTAAACGTGGCGTTCTGGTTAAGAAAGAAGTATTACAGGTTGGAAGTGCAGTGATTTTTAAAATGTTCAAACCTGTTTACCTGGTTTAAATACTTAGGGGTTGATTGAAAGATCAGCCCCTTTTTAGTAAAAAGAACTGGTATGACTAAGAAGTCTTAATGTTGATCGCCATAACGCAAGGCCATTTTTTTATTGTTCCTAAGCAAACTAGGCTTCAGGGCGCTATTTTTTGCGGCTTAGTGGTTTGTTGATGGGGCATACAGGCATGCAATCCACAACGCGCCAACGCCGGAAGGCTTAATTTTACTAAATTTGCCGCTCAACCCCAAACCAGCGGCATATTGGATGCAGTCTACTCATATCTTGACCCTAACCTTGTTCCGCTGTTCCGCGCGGGCGATGATGCTGCATTCACGATAATCTACGATCAACTTCATTTTAGTATTTACCGCTATGCAAGGCGCTGGCTGAACGATCCTGCAGATGCAGAAGATGTGACAGCAGAAACTTTTATCAAATTGCTGCAGCACCGGGAAAAGATGGAGAACATGGCGAATATTGAAGGTTTCCTGAAAGTGTCAGTAAGGAATGCCTGCTTTAACAACCTGAAGTACAGGAAGGTGCGGACCGATAAACAGGACGAATTGCTGCTGCGTATGGATACCGAACAGGAACCTGATTTTGCCTGGGTGAAGGCGGAAGAAGAATTCCTGGAAGTAGTTTACGCGGAAGTGGAAAAACTTCCGGCAAAAATGAAAGAAATTTTCCTGCTTTCCTTCCGTGAAGGCATGAAACCCGCTGAAATAGCAGAAAAACTTGGCATTACGGTGCGTACAGTCAGCAACCAGAAAACCAATGCCGTTCGCCTTATCCGGGAAGCGTTGCAACATTTTCCTCATCTGTTGGGCTTCCTTTATCTGTTCGATAACTGATTTTTTTCTCCTTATCTGGTAAGTTTTGATGGTTCGGTTGTATGGTATTAAACGGATGCCATGAATTGTATCATGCAATAATTAAATATGAGCAATTACAATGATATAGGTGAACTCCTGTTCAGGTCGTTAAAAGGTGACACAACTCCTGAAGAAGAAGCGCGTATTCAGGAATGGATCAGCATTTCAACCGATAATGCCTGGTTGTTAGCGCAGTTGCGCGATGAAAACGCCCTCTCAGAACGTATCCGTGATTTTCATCCGGAAAACAGGGCTGCACTCCGCAACCGAATACTCGGCAGCATACAGGCGCAACAGCCCGATGTTGTTCCCGTGAGGAAAATCCGGTATTGGAAATGGATTGCAGCAGCAGTTGTGCTGATTGTGGCAACAACCACGTTTTTTCTCCTGCAAACCGATAAGCGTGTAGAAACACTTGTAAAAAGTAAAAATGTAAATAGTCTACCCGATGCGCCCGCTGGTAAGGAAGGCGCTGTGCTTACGCTCGCGGATGGTTCTTCCGTAGCATTAGATCAGGCCGCTACCGGAGAAGTAGCCAGGCAGGGTGGCGATAAAGTATTGCTGAAAGACGGTGTGCTGCGCTATGAAAAAGAGCAGGATCAGACCACTGCCGTATGGAACACTGTAGCCACCCCAAATGCCAGGCAGTTTTCCCTTGTATTGCCCGATGGTAGCCGTGTTTGGCTGAATGCGGCATCTTCTGTACGCTATCCCTCCAGGTTTGTGGGGAATGAAAGAAAGGTTGAAGTGTCTGGTGAAGTGTACTTCGAAGTAACCAAAAATGCCGAGATGCCTTTTGTTGCTGTAACGCAGGATGGAACTGAGATACGGGTGCTGGGCACACATTTTAACATCAATGCATACCCCAATGAGCCGGTAGTTGCAGCTACGCTGCTGGAAGGAAGTGTGCTTGTGCGGAAGAGGAACGCTTCCAATATCATAAAGCCAGGAGAACAGGCGCTGGTGCAGAACGGCATCAGGGTAAGAAAAGCAGATGTAAACCAGGTTATGGCATGGAAAGAAGGGTTCTTCAACCTGAATGGCGTGGATATGGCGGTTTTCTTCAGACAACTTGCACGTTGGTACGACATAGAGGTGCAGGTAGAAGGTGCATTGCCCGATATGAAATTATGGGGTGAAATATACAGGGGGGAACGATTACAACATGTACTGCGCTACCTCGAAAAATCTGGTTTCAGGTTCAGTTCGGCCAACAATGGAAAAACACTGATAGTGGCCGTAAAATAAAATCCGGTAGTGCGGCAACACTCCCGGATGGCGTTTGGCCAACATCATAACAAACCCTCGGCAAGAGGTTTTATTCATCAACCAAACTTTGCAAAGTTATGCAAAAAACTGTTTATGGAACAAAGGCCATCAACGGCCCCTTAATGCCGCTGCCCGCTCCAGGCGCAGCGATATGGAAGGTCTTAAAAAGAAAACTGCTCATGCAGCTTAAACTGATGTTCGTTTTGCTGGTGTCTTCCCTGCTTACCGCCCACGCCAGTGGTGTGGCGCAACAGGTGACGCTGAACGGAGAAAGCATTCCTCTCTCCAAAGTTTTTTCAGAAATACGCATTCAAACGGGTTACCGGGTTGTATTCAACTACGATCCTGCATTGAATGGAAGAAAGGTGAAGGTGGTCGCGAACCAATTGCAATTGGCAGACCTGCTCAAACAGGTGCTGGAAAACCAGCCTTTCGAATTCGAACTGGGGCAACGATCGGTTTTTGTGAGTTATAAATTATCCAAGGCAGTAGCATCGGTCGATAAAGTATTCGGTATTGTTACAGGCACTGTAACAGATAGTACCGGAACGCCTATTAGTGGAGTCTCTGTAAGACTTCTTCCTGGCGGAAGGGGAACGGTTACCAATGCCAACGGCGTTTATGCGTTGGAGAAAGTAACACAGGGCAATTACACCTTAAGGTTTTCTTATGTTGGTTTCAATACGGTGGAACGCAAAGTCGTGGTTCAGGAGGACAAAGACCTGCAATTAGGAACAATTGTGTTGAGCGCACTGGATGAAAAGCTGGAGCAGGTGGAAGTAGTGGTGAATACAGGTTACCAGACACTGCCCAAAGAAAGGAGTACCGGCGCATTCGGAAAACCAGATATGGAAGTGGTGCGCAACCGGTCAACCGGCATGAATATTCTCCAAAGACTGGATGGGCTTGTGCCCGGACTGGTGGTGAACAATGCACCAAACGCTTCCGCAAACCCCTTGTCGGTACGTGGTCTTACCTCGCTGAACGGGAACAGAAATCCATTGTATGTGGTGGATGGCGTACCGCTGGAAGATATTTCTTCAATCAACCCGCAGGATGTGGCGGATATCACTGTGCTGAAAGATGCCGCTGCTTCTTCTATCTGGGGTTCCCGCGCATCAAACGGGGTGGTGGTGATCCAAACCAGGAAAGGCGATCAGTCAGGGAAATTGAGCGTTGAATACGATGCGTTCTATAGTTTCCAGGGCAAAGGAGACCTTGATTACTTGCCTGTGCTCAATAGCCGGCAATTCATTCAGGCGGCCAGAGATATATTCAATCCAACAGCAAATCTTTGGGGTACAATCTCCAATTATACCGGGAATTTTTCAGCCGCGAGAGGCGTGCCACCACACGAACTGATTCTTTACAACCGTTTCCGCGGTATTATTTCAGCAGAACAGGAGCAGGCATCGCTGGACAGTCTGGCCAATATCAGCAATGCGGATCAGATCAGTGATTTATGGTACAGGCCCGCTTCTCTCATGAACCATTCGCTTTCGGTGAGGGGAGGTAGTAAGAATTACTCTTTCTATGGTTCCGCCGCCTATACCCAAACCGTTTCCAACAGGCCGGGTGATAAAAATGATGCATTCAAAATCAATTTCAGACAGGATATCAAACTGAACAAGGCAGCTTCCGTTTTTCTTATTACTGATCTTACCAATCAACTGCGTTCCGGCAACAGGAACATTAATGTGAACCAGCGGTTTTATCCATACCAGTTGTTCAGGGATGAGGGCGGACAAAATATTTCCATGCCCTATATGCAGTATCTTTCTGATTCAATCCGGAACGTGTACTCCGGAAAGAGTAATATCGATCTGAACTATAATCCCCTGGATGAAACCGGTTATGGATATACGAAGTCTGACGCTTTGCTGGCGCGTATGACCGCAGGCCTTTCAATTGCACTTGCTCCGGGACTTAAATTTGAAGGTACTTATGGCCTATGGAAAGGCGACGCTTCACAAAAAATGTACGACGATGCGAAGGCCTATAGTACAAGAGTAGAAGTGGTGCAGTACACCGTGGCCCCCACTACAGTAAATGGTTTGCCTGTTTACCACCTTCCGGCGAAAGGAGGAAAATATACCGTTTCCGATTCTTCCACCAGAAACTGGACGGTAAGGAATCAACTGACATATAACCGTTCCTGGAAGGGGACGCTGCACCAGTTGTCGGTATTGGGTGGGCAGGAAGCGCAGGAGCAATTGCTGATGGCCACGCAAACACAGGTGCGCGGTTACAATGAATTACTGAAAACTTTTCAGCAGGTAAACTATGCGCGGCTCGCGGATACCGGTATTACAGGGCCGGTAATGCCCAATATGTCGGGTAGAAGTTTGCTTACCAACAGCCCGATGTTCCGCGATGTGGAACGGAAAACACGTTTCACATCTTATTATGCCAACGCGGCTTACACGTTCGATAGAAAATATACGGTGAGCGGAAGCTGGCGCATTGATGAATCGAACCTTTTCGGTAAAGATAAATCTGCACAGAACCGACCAGTATGGAGTGCCGGTGGTAAATGGCAATTGAGCGAAGAGGAGTTTATGGCAAAGGAAAAATGGATCGGTGCCCTGGCCCTCCGTGCCACTTATGGCATAACGGGGAACAGTCCCAATCCGGGTTCAGCTGCTTCCTATGATATTCTTACGCCGAATACATCCATTACCGGGCCCGATGGCGCCGGCCTGGTGATTGCTACTCCCGCGAATACACGCCTCACCTGGGAACGTACGGAAACCATTAACCTGGGCATAGACTTTTCCTTCTTTGATCACCGCCTGGAGGGCGCATTGGATGTGTATAGAAAAAATACAGAAAACCTGATCGGAAGAGTAAACACGAATGTATTCTCGGGTTATGCGCAAATAACAGGTAACCTGGGTGATATGCTCAATAAAGGTGTGGAGTTTCAATTTCGTTCTATTAATGTGGCTACACGCGATTTTTCCTGGAATACACTGTTAACGTTTTCTTTCAATAAAAACAAAATCACAAGGTTGAACCTCGCTACACCCATCGCTACTGGTGCAAATATGGTGGAAGCTAATTTCGTACCCGGCTACAGTGCTTATGCAATTTTCGCATACCGTTATGCAGGACTGAATAATACGGGGAGTCCGCAGGTTGAACTAAACGACAAAACAATTACCACCACCAAAAATGTAGCTACACCTGAAGATATTTTATACATGGGAACCGCACAGCCGGTGTGGAGTGGGGGACTCAGCAATACTTTCCGCTACGGAAGTTTTAGTCTGAACCTGAACATCGTGTATAACCTCGGGCATGTGATGAGGCGCGATGTGAACGGATACTACTCCGGACGTGGATTGGTGCATACCGCTGGAAACTTTTCTACCGGTAATATTCATGCGGAATTTGCGAACAGGTGGAAAGCTACCGGAGATGAAGTTACAACGGATATTCCGGCATGGGTGCCAACTGCTGCCCTTGCTGCGCAAAGAGAGGTGGCTTATTACACCATGGCCAATTCCAATGTACTGAACGCGGGATTCATAAAATTACGTGATGTCACACTGGCGTATAATGTGCCCGCTGCATTGCTGCAGCCGTTGAAACTGAAACAGGCCAGCCTGCGTTTGCAGATGAATAATATCATGTTGTGGAAGGAAAATAAAGAGGGTATCGATCCAGAGTTTCACAATGCGATAGGCGGAACGTCGGAAGGAGGTTCCAGGTCTATACCATTTAACCAGAACGGCTATACCGTTGGCTTACACATTGCACTTTAAAACAGAAGAAATGAAAAAACAACACCATCATATTTTCGTATTACTGTTTGCGCTTACCGGTATCGTTTTATTTCCGGGATGCAAAAAAAGCTTTTTGGAAGTAGTGCCCAAAGGATCATTGATTGCTGCCACTACTGAAGATTACGGCCGTTTATTGACCAATGCTTCCTTGTTGAATGTATCCATCGACCACCAGGTAATGCTGGGCGACGATGTAGCTGCCATTCAATCCTTACTGAACAACAGCACTACCCGTGAGCAAAGACTTTTCCGCTGGGAAGATGAGGTGTATGAGCCTTCTGAAAATGCCCCGGAACTGGATGGCTTCATGACCAATATTTACCTGTACAACAAGATCATTAACGAGGTGATGTTGGCAGAAGGACCGGAACAGCAGAGGCGTTCCCTGCGCGCAGAGGCCCTCGCAGGAAGGGCCTGGGTATATTTCCACCTGATCAATTACTACGGAAAACCATACAACGCGGCTACTGCCGCCACCGATCCGGGATTTCCACTGGTTAGCACCACTGATGTTACACAAATGAACTTTACCCGTGCTTCGGTGGAAGAAGTTTACGCCCGCATCGTCAGCGACCTGGAAACGGCCGTTCCTGATTTGCCCGAACGGCTCATCTCAAGAATGCGCATGTCGCGCCCATTCGGGAAGGCCATGCTCGGAAAGGTGTATATGTTTATGCAGAAGTTCGATAAAGCGCTGCCACTGTTGAATGACGCATTCAATGATGTGGCTGGTTCGGCACTGCCCGTTCGTTTGTACAACTATAACCAGACCTTTGCTACAGGTGGCGCTTTCCTGCCCATTCAAACACTGGGTGGACCAACTTATCCCAGTTCTTCCGCCAACGAAGAGAATATTTTTGCCCGGCAGTTTTCGAATGCCTACAGCTTTTTTAACAACACGTTTGTGCTGGCGCCTGCCGCCACAAAATTGTTTAAATCCAGCGACCTGCGGCTTAAGTTTTTTGTGAACAGGCAATTTCCATCCGGTGCGCTGCCTGCCGGCACGCTACGGAGAATCGGTCAGAATCTTACACAAACAGGTGTTACGTTACCCGATCTGTACCTGCTCCGCGCTGAGTGTAAAGTGCGCAACAACGATTTGCCAGGAGCCGTAGAGGATGTCTTCATGCTCAGAAAGAACCGTATGCCTGAAGCCGATGCTTCCGTTGCCGCAGATACCGCCGCCGATAAAATGAAACTCCTGCATTTTGTCCTGGAAGAAAGAACAAGAGAGTTCGCGGTACAGGGATACCGATGGCTTGATATGCGCCGGCTTACCGTAGATCCGCTTTTTAATGGCATTGCTTTTACACACCAGGCTTTCGCCGCAGATGGTTCAGCGGTTACCTACACCTTGCGGCCCGAAAGACTGTTACTCCGCTTCCCGCCTAAAGTAATGGAACAAAACCCGGGTATGCCCAATAACCCGTAAATCATCATTCATAAACTCGATTTTTATATGAAATATCCTTTCATACTGCTGCTGCTTTGCCTTTCCTTTTGCGCTATGGCCCAGGAAACGCCCCGCGAAAAATTTACGGAACAGATGAAAGCGCTCCGTGCGCAAATCAATCCCTTACAGGCACAAGCCAAAGATTTTTACCTGAAGAAAGACTCAGTCGGCATGAAAAAAATTGAGCCGGAACTCACCCGCTGCCTGAAACTGGTGGATAGCCTGGAACAGGATTACCTGAACAGGTATCCTGATGATGACATGAGCCTAACCATCGTGATCCAGAAAGGGAGATTAATGGTGCCGGAAATAGTGGAGCCCATGTATGCAAAACTTAGTTCCAGGCTGCAGGGCACGAATGAAGGGAAAGCGCTGAAACAAAAGATAGCGGCTGTGAAGGCGACTTATGTCGGAAGACCGGCTATCCCCTTTTCCCAACAGGATATGGATGGAAATATGGTCTCACTTTCAAGCTACCGGGGCAAATATGTGCTCGTGGACTTCTGGGCCAGTTGGTGTGTGCCCTGCCGCGCCGAGCACCCATATCTGAAAAAAGCGTATGCGCATTACAAGGAGAAGAACTTCGAAATTATCGGCATCTCGGTCGATAACAAAGAGGCAGCCTGGAAAAAGGCCATCGCCGACGACCAGCTTCCGTGGAAACAACTAAGCGACCTGAAAGGAATCCACAATGAAGTGGCGCGTTTGTATGGCATTACCAGCGTGCCGCAAAACTTCCTCGTTGACCCGCAGGGTATTATCGTTGCACGGAATCTCAGGCATGAAGAATTGGAGAAGAAACTTCAGGAGTTAATCCGCTGATGCCCGCTGAATTGTAAAACTAATATTCAAATACCTATGCGCGTTAAGTTTACGTCTGTTTTCCTGCTGTTGTTATTTTTCGGTAGCGCTGTTGTGGCGCAGGATGGAACGCCCGATGCCAGCTTCGGGACCAATGGTTTCTTTCGTCAGAATTTTGGACAGGGAAAAATGTATGCACAACATGTGCTCAGGCTCGCCTCCGGGAAGTTTCTGGTGGGCGGCCGTAAAGTGGTGGGTGGTAATTCCAATAGTATCATTTCCCGGTTCAACGCCAACGGATCTATTGACGCTGGTTTCGGTAAATCCGGTACTTCAGAAGTGCAGGCCGCTAATTTTGGAGATTCCTTAACGGCCATGGCAGAACTGCCTTCCGGGAAAATTCTGGGCCTTTCCGTTGGAATCGGTATGTCGTTCGGAAATGAGGCGCGCGTGTTTCGCCTTGATGAAAATGGTAAGATCGACAGCAGTTTTGGTACGAACGGAATTGTGGCTTATCACGAAAACAGCAGCGGAGCGCATTACACTTATCCATACCAGTTACATGCACTGGCCGATGGTTCTTTCTATGTGCTTTGCACTTCTTTCGCAAGCGGACTGATGCCGCGCGTGGTTAAGTTTCTGGCTGATGGCGCTGTTGATAATACGTATGGCGAAAACGGCGCTTACAAGCTGGTGGACAATGGTACGACTTATGTTCAGGTAGACAATGTTAGAATGAAAGTGGAAACTAATGGCGCATTGACCATGTACTGGATGCTTTCTACCCTTCATACAGGCGGCGCTTCCGACAGTGTTCACCTTACCAGGATTTTACCCGATGGTTCGGTTGATCTTTCTTTTGGAAGTAACGGGGAAGGATATGTGCGTACAGCTATTCCTTACCAATACACGAAAATGGCCGATGCCGTGACGCTTCCAGATGGCAACCTGATGCTGGTGCTGGAGAAAGAAGTGGATGCTTCCAATAACAATATAATCGCCTGCAAGATTCAGCCGGATGGCTCACTCGTAAATACTTTCGGTACCAACGGAATTATTCCGCTTGTTACTATGTCTGGCATTAAGAAGGTTCACCGCGCAGCGGTATTGCAGGATGGCAGTGTTGTGACAGCAGGTAATATCGTATTATCCGGAGAGCAGGAAATTTTCACCCTGAAAATCGGAAATACGGAACAAGATTATGGGTATGGCAGTTTTGGAACCACGCTGAACGGATTAGCAGGAATACCTGATTTTGGCGGACAGGTATTACAAAATGCAGACGGCACCCTTTGGCTGGTGGGTCATGCCGTGCAAGCTGGTAGCGGAAACAACTGGCTCACACTTTACAATTTATCCGCTGCGGGTAACCTGGTTTCCGGATATGGTGACAATGGCGTTTTGTGGTTCAATAATATCCGGCACAATTCAGAAGCGCAGGCTGCCGTGTTGCAGGCGGATGGAAAAATAATTGTGGCAGGCGTGGCAACGCGCAGCAATAACCGTGGGTTGCTGGTGGGCAGGTTTAACAATAACGGAACGCCAGATGCAGCTTTTGGAATGCAGGGTGTTACCTATGTGGAAATTGGCGCTCAGGATGATGCCATGTTGGTACGCAATATGGATGCCGGAAAATTTCAGGTGATAGGAAATACGTTAAACAGCAGCTATCAAAGTAGTCCCTACATTATGCAGTTTAATGCGGATGGTTCGCGTGACGTTACTTTCGGAACAAACGGATTAGTGGTTACGAACGCCGGTTCCAACCTTTCCGTAAGAGGCGTCGCATTCCTTTCCGATGGAAAAATACTCATGGTGGCCAATCAGATTGGCGTGGGGAAAGTACTTCGTTTTCACGCCGATGGCACTGCAGACAACAGTTTTGGTACAAATGGAGCAGTAACCGTTGCGTTCGGGTACAGCAACCAATCTCTGGAAGCCATTCAACTGGATGCCGCAGGGAATATTCTTGTGGCAGGCTCCGCCCGCGATGGGGCCACTTCTTACTTTGGTATGGCCAGGTTGTTGCCCGATGGTACGCCGGATATTACATTCAACGGAACAGGCGTGCACAATTTGTTGGTATATGGCACATCGAACAACGCCACCAGTATCATGGTGCAACCAGATGGAAAAATCATTTTCGGGGGGACGGCTGCTCCTGCGAATGCTCATTTTGCGGTGGTAAGACTCCTGGCAGATGGTACTTTAGATGCATCTTTTGGTGATAATGGGAGAAACTATATTCAAATGGGCAACTTCAGTATGGCCAGCAGAGGAATCCTGCTTCCCGACGGAAGGGTGGTGCTCAGTGGATTGATGTATGGTGCAAAAATTGGGATGGCTATGGCCTGCTTCAACAGCGATGGTTCCGTTGCTGCCGGCTTCGGTAATAACGGCGCTTATACCAATGAAAACAGTGGAGAGTTTAAAGGGGTAACTTTCGATGCGGCTACCGGTAAAATCATTGTTTCAGGTAAAATAAGTGAAGGATCGGTGTCGGATTATGTCGTAACGCGTTTTAACTATGTATCCGGCACGTTACCACTTTCCTGGGGAGCATTCAATGTCGCAAAGAAAGATGCGGCCGTATTGCTTTCCTGGAATACCATTCAGGAAATAAATACCCACGATTTCGTAGTGCAGCACAGCTCCGGAAATGGCAACTGGAACGATGTTGGCAATATTGTCGCTTCGGGTAATGCTACTGAATCACGTTACTATGCCTTTCTCCATGCGAAGCCTGCTCCTGGAAAAAATCAGTACCGGATCATGCAACGTGACCGCGATGGACGGTTTTCATTCAGCGAAACAAGGGCCATTCAGTTTTATGCAACAGATGCAAAAGAAATGATTGTTTCCGGGAATATAATTGCTGACGGAAACCTCCGGCTACAGATCAATACAAACGGAAAACCAGTTTCTGCCATAAGAATAGTGAATGCAGCGGGTCAGGTTGTGCTGGAGAAAAAAGCAGTTCCCGGTACGCAGATGATCCGGCTGGAAACGCTGAACAGTGGTGTGTACTATGTGCAGTATGGCAGGGAAGTGGAGAAGATCATCGTTTCAAAATAATTCAAGGGTTGGCAAATTTATCCGCGCACTTCTTTTTATGCAGAATAATGCCCAAATGATGGCACGTTCAGAAAATTAAGTCACCACACAAAAAAGGAGAGGCCGTATCAACCGATACATCCTCTCCTTTTTTAAATGAGCTTCATTAAGGTGCTTCACAACATCATTCCACATCAACCAACCTTTGCGTTCCGGAAGTACGGTTCAGCAAATAGCGTATCCTTGCGTCGTAACTTCCTGGCGCTGTGCAGTGCATAGCAAAAAGCAGTTGCATGAAAAATCTTAAAAGGAAATATCCTCATCATATTCATCGCCTTCCTGTTCCATA
>CAMLPA010000064.1 GCA_946481605.1 uncultured Flavihumibacter sp.
GACCTCGGTTACGATGATCCCTATTACTTTTCCCGCATCTTCAAAAAATACATTGGCACCGCGCCCGAAGTTTTCCGGATGAACGGCGGCGCCTGATTTACCGGATCATTTTGAATGAATGCCTTTCGTTGCCCGATTCCAGGATCACCACATAAGAACCGTGTCCCCATTGCTTCAGCGGTAGCCACAATTGTTGTGTGGAAAGTTGCGGGAAATGCCATTGCTCCACCACCCTTCCGGCCAGGTCCACCACCCTGATGTGCACCGGTTGAGATAAATTCCTGCCGATATTCAGTCCCAGCCTGTTTTTTACCGGATTTTCAATCAGGGAGAAGTTCGTGTTTAACGGCTCGCTTCTCAGTAAAATCGTTTGACTGTATTGCTCCGCGCCGCCCGCATCCTGCTGGCGCAGCCTGTAATAGTTCAAAGCACGGGCCGGTTGCGGATCTTTAAACTCATACAGCAATACATTGTTGCTGAGCATGCTTCCGGGAACAAAGCCGATGGTGGAAAATGATTGGTTGTTGTACGATCGTTCAATAAAGAATCCTTTGTTGTGTTGTTCCGAAGCGGTTTTCCAGGTAAGCCAACTGTAACCATATTTGATAGCGCCGGTAAACGAAGTAATGGTAACAGGAAGTGCCGCGCCTGGAATGCCCGCGCCAATGCCTGAGAAGCCGGTACTGAACGAATAACTGAGCGCATGATGCGTACCCAATGTGGTCCTTGTGGGCACCACTACTTCAACATCTCCGGGCCCTCCGGGATTTGAAGGCGTGATGGCGGAAACGGCACCACTTGTTTTAACGAGGGAGATATTGCTCCACAATTGTCCTGTAGCCAGTTCCCAACCTTGCTTTTCAGCTTCCGTAAAATAAACAGTGATCTCCACATTGCCTGCCGGATCATTGCTGGCCGGAAGAATACGAATGGTTTTATCCGCCAGGTAATCTGATGTATTGTTGTTCCAGAATGCTGTACTTCCGGTACCAGCGCGGTCCACGATGATCTGCGTACAACCATAATCGTGGGTGCCGAGGTTCTTCAGCTTCGCGAGCAACTGCCCGGATGAAGTGTAATAATAGGCTTCTCCCATCGGACCAAGGTATTCGGTAGCTGTAAGCGATAACGTGCCTGCCAATGGTGTTTGTCCCAATGTTTGGGTGAACTCGATAGAGGGGCGATAAGTGCTTAGCGATAATGCGTTCAAACTACATGCCTGTCCTGCGCCTGCTGTAACGAATGCCGTGGGGAAATCGCCCGGGACAGCCGGGTATTGCTCCACATAAATAGCATCATCTCCAATAGCGGCGGCATTGGTAAAACACATTTCCACGAGAATATTATCCACACCGTTCCAGGTGAACGGGCTGGAGAACGCGAAATTGTTCATGCCCGCGGAAGTAGTATAGTCTGCGGAGAACACGGTTTGAAGAGAATTCGGAAGAAAGCCATAGTTCATCGCATTGCTGTGGGTATGCCCCAGCCGGATGGTAAAATCTCCGAACGCGCCGGTGGAAGCCTTGGTGAACACGTACATGCCGAGGTTGTCCAGCGGTCCGGCGGTAAGTCCGTCGGCGCGGAGTTCAGCGGCGTAAACTATGTACTGGAAACGACCACGCGTAGCCGAACCGATAAACGGCCCCAGGCCAGAACCCTGCGCCGTTGGCGAACCTGTACTGTAAACGAGCGATGTGCCAGCCGTGGGCAGCACGTCATTTTCGTTTATCGTAAATGTAAACTGGTTATTGCTGCCGGCAGTTGCATTGGTGGTTCCTGAAACAGTGAGATCAAGCACAATGGATTCTGTAGTTTCCACCGCTTTGTCATCATATATTCTGATATAGCAGGTTTTCGATTCCGTAGCTGCATCGGCAAAAACCAACGTATTGGATGGCACCGAAAAATTTCCGGTCGTGGAAATATCGAAGTCGAGGTAACGGGTAGCCGTTGAAGTGCCGTTCACCGAAATCGTAGCCGTAGCCGCACCTATTGGAGCTGTATTGATAGTGAGTGAAACGGGATAATCCTTATAATTCCTGCACCCATTCAGGCTTGCCGGTGTTTCCTGGTGTTGGAGTGCCGTTTGAAAGAAGTTGATGGCAGCGCCACCACCTGCGTTGGGAACACTTGTGGTGTACAGTCCCCTTCCATGCGTGGCGGCAGCCAGTGTGCGCGTGGCTGAACTGTATTTCAGCATATCCACCCGCACGTTGGCCAGACCAGTATTAGTGGGGTTCCATTCGGTGGATGCGCCGTTAAGGTTATCGGTGCTCCATATACCCAGTTCGGTGGCCAGCAGCGCCCAGTCGCTGTTGCGGGGATCGAACATGGCGTAACGCACGGGCATATCGGGAAGATCACCTTCCACAGCGGTCCAGGTAGGCGTTCCACTCAGAGCATCGGTTGTTTCAAATACACTGGTTACGCCGTAAGAACTGTGGGTTACCAACAAATGGTTCTCGTTGGCCGGATCTATCGCGATGCTGGAGACAGGACTGGCATTGGCTGTTTTTATGGTGGTGCCTGCATGTGAACTTCCGGCATTAGCGCCATCCACATACAATACGGTTCCGTTGGGCAGCCCGAAATAAACCCTGTTGGCCGTTTGTGGAGAAACGCCGATGTAGGTTGGTCTTGCGGTACCAAATCCAGTAACGGTAACCCAGGTGGTATCAGGAACAGGGTTGCCTGTCGCGACATTGTCCCAGCGGAGGTAAGTACCATTGGAGTTGGCGGAATACAGGATGTTGGCGGTATTATCGTAATCCACGGCATTAATGAAGTTTCCGGCGTTGTTCAGCGCCCTGCCGTTGAAACTCACGCCACCATTCGTGGAGATATAGTAGTTGTTGTACACATAAGAGGTGATCTGGATATTGGGATCATCCTGGTCTATAAAACAGAGTGCGCCGTCTCCGCCCGATACTTCACGGGTCCTGTTGGTGCCGGTGGCAGTATATTGTTGTGAGCCGTTGTCCTGTGATCCCGCGAGAAAATAGTTGGCATCCGTGGGATGCACCGCGGCGCTATAATATTGTGTGATGTTGTAGCCGTAGTTGCGGGAGCTGAAACTTGCGCCGCCATCGGTGGTCATAAATATGCCGCCGTCGCAGCCTACCAGCACCTGCTGGTTGTTTCCCGGACGGGCCACGAAAGCATGTATATCTGCATGAACATAAGCCCCGGAACTACAGCCGTTGGCCCATTGTGTAATCTGCGACCAGTTTGTTCCTCCGTCTGTTGTTTTGAACATATCTACGGTGCCCAGGTAAAAACTGTTCTTATCGGTTGGATCCACCATGCCGATGAGGTCGTACCAGGCCTGGCCCCGGGCAATGTCCGCCTTGTTTGTTCCCGCATCGCACCAAACCGGCATGTTAAGTGTGTTCCAGGTTGGGGTAACATCGGTGGCGTTGGTGGTTCGCATGGTTTTCCGGTAAATGCCTCCGCTGTTGGAAGCAACGGCGGCGTAAACATATTCCGGGTCCGAAGGCGCACACGCCAGGTCGATACGCGCTTCGTTGACGGCCGCGGTATAAATTCTTTCCCAGGTATCCCCATTATCATCAGACCTGAAAATTCCATCTCTTGAGCTGTTGATGCCTAGCGAGGCATACACATAGCCGTTAGCAGCTATCTCAATATCCGCTGCGTCGTTGATGGTGGCGCCTGCAATACCAGTACCCAATACTTTTGTAAAGGAGGTCCCGTTATTGGTGGATTGGTATATGCCTGATCTTGTAGCGGCCAGCAGCGTACCGTTCGGTAATACTGCCAGTTTTTGCGTCCAGTAAAAGCTTGAATTGTTGGTGGAAGAAAGCTGGCTCCAGGAAATTCCGCCGTTTGTCGTTTTCCATATACCCAATCCACGTACGGCATCAAAATTCGTCCAGCCCTCACCGGTACCGAAGTACATAATATCGGGATCAGAAGGGTCCTGCACGATGCTGCTGATGGCCATATTCTCGAACAGGTCGTTTACGTGTTGCCACACAGGTGTGGTGGCGGTAATGTCGTTGGTGTACCATAGTCCGCCTGCTACACCTCCTGCCCATACTTTTTTATACCCGTTGGGCTGGTCGTTGAGGTCGAACAGTATGGCGCGCGTCCGTCCGCCGATATTATCTGGTCCTCTTTCTTCCCAGGCGAGTCCTGCAACGGAACGTTCCAATCCCATCCGCAGCAGTTTTTCATCCCGGAACCTCGCGGCTTCCAGTAATTTCTGGCGCGGCACTTCTCCTGTCCGGGGATTCCGGGTCATCAGGTATTCCTGTTCAAATACTTTTCCCATCCCATCATATTTGGCGAAGGGGCGGTATTTGCGTTTTACAGGATCAGTGATATGAGGAATGAGCGCAATGGTAATAACAATCAGCGAAAAGAAGGAAAGGGCGGGTAGTGCTTTACGCATACAAAGTTTCGGTTTTAAAAGGATGGGCCTTTAAAAATAGAAAAAGCCCTCCGGATTTGGAGGGCTTTTTCTAAGAAACTTTATATTTTTTTACCATTTATCTACGTCTTCAGTAGAAGAAGGAACAGAAACTTCCTCTTCCACTTCTGCGGCCGCAGTTACGGGTACCGCTGCAGCTACAGGAGCGGCAACTTCAACCGTATCCGCTACAGTGTGTACAGGGGCTGCTGCTTCATAACCTTCTTCTCCATCTTCGTTATCGTGGTTGTAGGCGTCGAAATCGAAATCAGGCATCAGATCGGTCTTCACATAATCCACGGCTTCAGTAAGCGCTTTCAGGAACTTGTTGAAATCTTCTTTGTACAGGAAGATTTTGTGCCTGTCATAACCGTTATCGTCAAAACGTTTACGGCTTTCAGTGATAGTCAGGTAATAATCATTGCTACGGGTTGCTCTCACGTCGAAGAAGTAAGTCCTTCTTTTACCAGCCCTGATGCGCTTGCTGTAAACGCTCTCCATTCTTTTGTCGTTGTTTTCGTACGCCACAGTTGTAGGTTTTTTAAAACAGTTTAAAGATAACGATTCATGAATTAGTTCTTACAAATATAAATATGTTTTCGGATTGACAAAATTTAACTAAACAGCAATTTGATTTAAAAAATGCAGCATTTAAGGGGCTTCTGAAGGCATTTCCTCTTGTTGTTTGCGGAACAGAGACGCATAATATCCATCCGCACGCACCAGTTCAGCATGGGTTCCGGCCTCGGTAATTCGCCCTTCTTCCAGCACCACGATCTTATCAAACTCAAGCAGGGTGAAGATCCTGTGGGTGATGATGATGGCGGTTTTATCCGTGAGGTAAGCATTCAGGTTGGACAGTATCTCCTTTTCAGTGCGGGCATCCACGGCACTCAGACAATCATCAAACACCACCAGCGACGGCTCTTTGATCAGCGCCCGGGCGATGGATATACGCTGTTTCTGCCCGCCACTCAACGTTACGCCCCGTTCTCCAACCATGGTTTCATATTGCTGGGGAAACTCCATGATTTCTTTGTGGATACAGGCTTTCCGTGCGGCTTCCTGCACCATTTCCATATCCGCTTCTCTCCTGCCGAAACGGATATTGTTGGCCACCGTTTCTGAAAAAAGAAACACATCCTGAGGTACATAACTCAGTGACGAACGCAGGTAGGCAAGATCGATCTGCTGAATGGGTGTTCCATCCAGTTTCAGACTACCCTCATTAGCATCAAACATCCGTAGGATCAGTTGCGCCAGGGTGGTTTTCCCGCTGCCGGTTTTGCCGATCACAGCAATCTTCTCCCCCGGCTTAATTTCCAGGTTGATGTTTTTCAGGGCCTGAATTCCGGTGTGCTGGTACGTGAAGGAAAGATTCTCCAGTCGCACATGTCCTTTAAATTCCGGTTTAAGGGCATGCTCCGGTTGGGTAATGCCGGGTTTGGTATCGAGAAATTCGTTCAGCCTTTTCTGCGAAGCAATCGCGCGTTGTACCATACTGGCCACCCAGCCAATGGCGCTCACGGGAAACGTGAGCATGGTTATGTAGATCACAAATTCAGCGATTACCCCGTAACTCATGCCAGGCTGGTCGTTGATCACATAGATACCGCCCATCAATATGGTGAAGAGTGTGCTCAATCCAATCAGCAATGCCATGGAAGGGAAATAAATGGCTTCTACTTTCGCGAGGCCCACGGCGCCTTTCCGGTAGGCTTCGGCATTGTCGGAGAAGAAACGGTACATAGCGCTTTCCTGTACGAAGGATTTAATAACCCTGATGCCCGAGTAGGATTCCTGCGCGTTGGTGGTCATATCACTTAGTAATGCCTGTATCCGCTCGCTCTTTCTGTTGATGATGTTGTTCACGTAATAAATGGTGATGGCCAGCAAAGGCAGTGGTGCCAGCACATACAGCGTCAGTTGCACGTTGGTGCGCAGCATGAAGAATACGCTGAACCCAATAGTGGCGATGAGGTTGATAAGGTACATCACGGCCGGACCGGTGAACATGCGTACCCGGCTCACGTCTTCGGCCATCCTGTTCATCAGGTCACCGGTACTGTGTGTTTTGAAGAAATGCGCGTCCAGTTGCTGGTAATGCCGGTACACTTCGTTTTTCTGGTCGTATTCGATGTGACGGCTCATCACGATGATACTCTGCCGCATGAAGAACATGAACAGTCCTTTCAGCAGCGCGGTAACCAGGATGGTGGTGCCGGCGATTGCAATGATCTTCGAAAAACTGAATCCCCCGCTTTCCATCCAACTGATCAGCCAGCGGACGAGCCGGTCGTAGGTACGGGAGGCATCATGCGCCAGTACCTGACCCCGAAGGGTCTTATCTACCACATCAATAATATATCCCGTAATCTGGGGAGCCAGGATGCCAAAATAGTTGGAGAGAATGATAAAGAAAATACCGGCAGACAACCTAAGCCGGTATTTCCAGAAATATTTCCTTAACGCTTTCAGTTGCTTCATCGCAACAAAAATAGGAATATTTCAAAGGGAGTTGACCAATTCGTTCAGGATCAGGAATGAATATAACTTTCCAGTTGCGCAATGGTCTCTTTCTGCGCCAGTATGGTTTCCGTTACCACATCATTAATTGATACAATTCCACACAGTTTATCTCCTTCAAAAACAGGCAGATAGCGGATATTGTTCTCACTCATGATGTGCATGCAGGTGTCGATGGAATTTTCGGGAGTGATCCTTGGCAGTCCGGTAGACATAATTTCTTCCACAGTGGTATCCTGTGAGGATTTCCCGCGGATGATCACTTTACGGGCGTAATCCCTTTCGGTTACGATTCCCAGGTATTCATCGTCTTCCACCACTACCAGTGAACCGATGTTTTTTTCGTTCATCAACTGGAGGGCATGAATCACTTTTTCCTGGGGGTGAACCGTGAGTACATGGGCGCCTTTTCTCGCCAGGATGTGGGCTACTTTCTTCATGATGGTGCAATTTGGATTGCTTTTAAGTTACGACCATTTTAAGAAAAAGCCAAATTTCAGAACGGGGCTATTTTTTTTCGATCACCACCGTTTGTTTCAGTTTCATGGGAACTTTCAGGTCCTGGCGGATGGCGGGTTCCCAATTGGGAAGGGCCTCAAAACGGTCGAGTATGCCGTCATTCAGTTCAGGATTTCCGCCCCGTACGATCACCGGGTTGATGAGTTTACCTTCTTCGGTTACAATGAATTCTACCAGCACATAAGCCGTATGCTGCTTTTCATCGAGTTGTTTACCCAGGTCGCCGCTCATTTTATTCAGGAAAACCTGGAAAGCCTCGTTCCCCCCTGGAAATACAGGCAACTTGTTTACGGAAGCGGGAATTTTTGTTTCATCAAAAGCAATGTGCTTCCGGGTTTTGGGAACATACTTTTTGGGTTGTGGCTTTTCAGGCACTTTTATGTCATCTGGCTTCACGCTGGTGATGTATTCTCCATTATCGCCTACGGCTATTACCGGGAGTTTTTTGTGTTTTTCGAAATAGAAATACACTTCTCTCAGTTTCTCGACGAAAGGATTGTATTCGTTGAAAGTCTGAAGGTATTTGTTGAGATAAGTTTTGCTGTTCTCATTGGTGAACCGGATCGGGAAGATGTGCACGGGAATAAAATCCTGCCCTTCACTTTTAGCGAAAGCCGCGAGGATGTACAATTCTTCGATCTGGTTGTCCATGATAGGAATACAGCCGGTTGTAACACAGGAACCGTGGATATAGATATCGCCGCCCGGATGGTAAGTATCACTGAGAATACGATCGGAAGCGTTGGGATAATTCAATCCCAAGGAGAGGTGGTAAGAACTTCTCGGGTTGAACTCATTGATGTAATAAAAGCCTTCGGGCACCTGGTAATCGCCCTGCATTCTTTTCGGTCCCATACTTCCGGAAAGGGCGCATACCTTGTAGGTTTTGAACAATTTAAAGGGTTCATTCATGGCGTAACGCACCCATACTTCAAGCTGACTATCATACTTAAAAGAGCGCAAGTACATTTGCGCGGCGGGCCATTTAAGTCCCTGGGCCGCGAACTGTTTCATCAGCGTATCCTGTTTTCTTTTCATCACATCCGTTATCTTGGGAAAAGATTTCTGGTAATCGATGAAGGTGGCGCTCTGCGCTGACTGCGCATTTCCCTGATTAAGAGAGAAGAATAATATCGTGAAAAACGTAATTCTTTTTATTGCACTGCTCATGTGTAAAAAACGCTCTGGGTCTTTGAATAGTATGTTTTCTGCTGGTGCAAAGATAGGGTTTTAACGTTTTGGCACCGGGGGAGAAACCTTCACATTCCGATAATAAAAAAGCCCGCACTCTTGCGAGGGCGGGCCAGGTTAACAACGGCAAGTCAAAATAGCATCAGAGGTTGCCTCTCAGGGCCTGTTCTCTTTCAATGGATTCAAACAGGGCCTTAAAGTTGCCTGCGCCAAAACTTTGTGCACCTTTGCGCTGGATGATTTCGAAGAACAATGTGGGCCTGTCTTCCACGGGTTTGGTGAATATCTGAAGGAGGTAACCTTCTTCGTCGCGGTCCACCAGTATACCCAGACTTTGCAGCAGCCGGATTTCTTCGTCAATCTCTCCCACCCTGTCGGGCATCATATCATAATAGGCATTGGGCGGCGCGCTGAGGAACTCCACGCCACGCGCTTTCAGTTCATTCACGGTTTTTACGATGTCTTTTGTGGCCACGGCAATGTGTTGCACGCCTTCACCTTCGTAGTATTCGAGGTATTCTTCGATCTGCGACTTCTTTTTACCCTCCGCTGGTTCGTTGATGGGGAATTTAGAGTAGCCGTTCCCGTTGCTCATCACTTTACTCATGAGCGCGGAATATTCGGTGTTGATCTGCTTGTCGTCGAAGGAAAGGATATTCACAAAGCCCATCACTTCCTCGTACCATTTCACGGTGGGCAGCATCCTGTTCCAGCCTACGTTACCCACGCAGTGATCCACATATAAAAGACCCGCATCAGCAGGATTGTAATCACTTTTCCATGCTTTGTAACCGGGCATAAACGCGCCATTGTAGTTCTTCCTTTCAATGAACATGTGAATCGTTTCACCGTAGGTATAAATCCCGGACATGCGAACCTCGCCATGCTCATCCGTAAGTGTTACGGGTTCAAGGTAAGGTTTACCGCCTCTTTTGGTGGTTTCTTCAAAAGCGCTGTAAGCGTCTTCCACCCAAAGGGCCAGTACTTTCACGCCATCGCCGTGTTTTTTCACGTGTTCTGAAATGGGATGGTCGGAATTCAGCGCGGTGGTAAGCACCAGCCTGATTTTTCCCTGTTGAAGCACATAAGAAGCCCGGTCGCGTACCCCTGTTTCAGGGCCGGCATAAGCCAGCGACTGGAAGCCGAAAGCTGTTTTATAATAATGTGCCGCCTGCTTGGCGTTGCCTACATAAAATTCAATATAATCGGTACCGTTGATGGGCAGAAAATCCTGCGCTTTCGCGATTTTTTCCGCAAACGTTAAAGTTGACATACGAGGATGTTTTAGAATGATTTTGAATGCTAAATTTTGAATTTTGGATGGGGCTGTTGAATTGCGGAGTGATGGGGCGTTTCGATCATCCTGAATGTGAACAATAATTCAACATTCAAAATTCAACATCCAAAATTTCTCACGAGTCCATCGCTAACGAAACCATCAGCAGGCAGAAGTGCACCCGCTCATCGGAGAATGTCTTATGTGGATAATCCGGTTTCATCTGCCCAAAGGTATAGATTTTAAGATTTGAAACCTGAATTTTGGACGTATCCCCCGAACTTCCTGCCTAAAACCAATATCTTCGCGGTTCAAGTTACGAACATGATCAAAGCGGGCATTTTAGGTGGTGGGCAACTGGGCAGGATGTTATTGCAGCAGGCGGCCAATTACCACGTGGAAACTTATGTACTGGAGAATGACGAAACCTGTCCGGCGGCGCATTTGTGCCACCACTTCGTAAAAGGAGATATCAGGGATTACGATACGGTGTACCAGTTTGGCAAAAAAGTGGATGTACTCACCATCGAAATTGAAGCGGTAAACCTGGAGGCGCTGGAGCAACTGGAAAAAGAAGGGATAAAAGTGTACCCCAAACCTTCCGCATTGCGCATCATCAAGAACAAGATCATTCAGAAAGAATTTTATAAAGAACAGGAGATTCCCACTTCCCTGTTTGTAATTCTTCAAAACAAGGCTGCGCTCCGCGAACATACTTCGTTCCTGCCAGCGGTACAGAAACTTGGCGAAGGCGGATACGACGGGAAAGGCGTGGAACTGATGCACACCGCAGCAGATTTTGAGAAAGGCTTTGACGCACCTTCGGTGCTGGAGAAAATGGTGAACCTTGAAAAAGAGATCGCGGTAATGGTGGCGGTAAGTCCTTCGGGAGAAACGGCGCTCTTCCCTCCCGTAGAAATGGTGTTCGATCCCCGCCTCAATTTGCTGGATTTCCAACTGAGTCCCGCCAATTTGCTGGAGAAAACCCTCTGGAAAGCCGAGGCCATCGCGCTGAAACTGGTCAAGGCACTGCAATCCCCCGGACTTTTCGCCGTGGAATTGTTCGTGGACAAGAACGGTGAAGTACTGGTGAATGAAACCGCCCCGCGGGTCCACAACAGCGGACACCATACCATTGAGGCCCATATCACTTCCCAGTACGATATGCTCTGGCGCATCCTGCTCGCAATGCCCCTGGGCAATACTGATGCGTTGCTGCCTTCAGCGCTTGTAAACCTGATTGGAGAAGAAGGTTTTTCCGGCCCCGTTCATTACGAAGGACTGGAAGAAATCCTGAAAATGGATAAGGTATATGTGCACCTCTACGGAAAGAAACAAACGAAGCCGGGACGCAAAATGGGACACGTAACCATCCTTGGCAACGACCGCATTGATCTCGTGCACAAAGCCACACGCGTGAAACAGGCGCTCAAAGTAAAAACAGCAGAATAAGCATCAAGCAATAGTATTTTTATGACTCCAGCAGTTGGTATTATTATGGGCAGCGACAGCGATCTGCCGGTTATGCAGGCCGCCGCCGATATGCTCACACAATTTGGTATCGGTTACGAAATCACGGTGGTATCCGCACACAGAACCCCGCTCCGTATGGTAAAATACGCCCAGGGCGCAAGAGAGCGTGGTATTAAAGTAATTATAGCCGGGGCCGGTGGTGCCGCGCATTTACCTGGTATGGTGGCTTCACTCACGCCCCTCCCGGTGATTGGTGTTCCGGTTAAATCTTCTAACTC